>NZ_JBJPHW010000006.1:0-265938 GCF_053471285.1 Phreatobacter aquiterrae
GCGCCGGCCTCCTGCTCCTTCAGCATCCCGATGATCTGTTCTTCCGTGAACCGCGAGGGTCGCATCGTCCGTCTCCATGGTCGACGGACTCTACCCAAATCTGGAGGAGGTTCAGGGGCTCAGGTCAGGGCCACTACATGCGGAGGATTTTGTTGTTCGGGATGATGGAGTTTGCCGGCTGAACCCTCAGCTCGCTCGGCTGGTGTTGGGAGTAGTCAAAGCAAAATAAAATCAGATATATTACAGCTATTCCTCTCCACCACGTAATGCCATTTCGGGCGTTCCAAAAATAGCCTTTTGGCTGAGGGCGTCCTTTGTTTACATTCGTCAATGGTCCAACAAGTCCGCTTGACCAGTTATTGTGCGCGCATCACGGCGAGCGTAGGTCAGTGCCTCTTGCATCTTTCCCAGAACATAGTTTGCACCAGTACGAGACGCGTCGCCGTAACCTGGGTGTGCGCGCAGGGCCTCATACTGTCGCCTTATGTATGCCTCGAACTCAACAACCACTCGCACTTGCTGTGACAGGTAGGTTTGACCGGTGCGATTTTCGATCTGCATAAGGTCAAAAATTCGCGCAGACATAGATTTGTCGTTGACCGGCGTGGTCGGAAGAATGGCTGATAAATATTCCACTCTCGATGACAATATTCGCATATGCGCCCAGCCCGACGAGGTGGCTTTGAGGCTATCCTGAGGCCGTATAACTAGGGTTGATGATGTGTCAACCTCAATCAATCCTTTTTCCAAGCAGAATATTGCAGCTGCCATGACGTCATTTGCCACAAATCCCATCACGCCAAGATCGTCCAGTACTCTCCTCACTGCAACAAATCCCATTTGACCATTGTCACCGCGCACCTTTCGAAGGCTGATTAAGTGGAAGAGGATTTCTGAGATAAGCAAATTGTTGGGCCGCTCCCATCGGCTATCGCCATTGAAAATGTTTGCGACAAAACCGGCATAATGATTGAAGAATCTATAGTCCTGTCTCATCAGAGCTCTGACAATCCTGTATTCTGGAAATGATCTATATGTGCCGCCTTGCGCGATCGATGCAATTATATCCTCCGGCATATGCCCTGAGGTAATTATTGCGTTGAACATATCGAGAGCTCTACGAACATTGCGGCCTGCCAAAGCCTCTAGTACGCGAGATATATTGTTAGAACGCTGAAATAGTTCAAAATAGATAGCTCTTAGGAATTCTCCAGCTCGACTTTTTGGGTAGCTAAATGTGATGCCTGATCGTGACTGGAATTTTATCTGCTCTGGAGCCTCGGACGACAGAGCTTCCAAGCTAAGCTCTAATCTCTTTTTTACAACATCCACAAACCGCGGCGGGCTTATATTGAATATTTGCCCAGTTTTATATGTATCAAGGGGCGGTGAATTCTTAAAAGACTCGAAGGTTGAGTCGCGCATCTGAAGCACAACAAGGCATCTGGTTTGATCCATGAACCATAGTGCCGTCTGAAACGCAGCGAGTTGTGCGGCCGGTTCCCGGCGGTCAACGTTGTCGAACACAACAATCAGATTCTCACCACGGTCGCCTTGGAGATATCTGGATATTCCTCTTGTGAGCCTTGCGGCGTCCTGCCGCCACTGTTCAATATCACGGGCGCGCTCCAGTTCCCCACGACCTGCGCCGATCGAGTTCATTCTTTGATAATATGCGCTGCGATCAGCCAAGTCGTCCGCGAATACGCGTTCTTGGTCCGCGGCGTCCCTCAGGTTCACAGGAGCGCCCTCCTCCTGGATGCTCTTGGCGAATTGGGCACAAACCCAGTCTTGCCATTGAAGAAAGTCTTCGGGGGCTGAATTGAAATCCAGAAAGGCCCAATGATTTCGCCCGGCTAAGGCGGAAGGTTGTAAGAATTCCTTGTACCGACGAGCGAACAATGACTTACCAACGCCGACGCCACCCGTAATTATTTGAAGGTCTCCGGTTGGAGGCTTGGACCGATCAAAAGTGGATAGCCGATTTGATATGCTGTCAGACTTGCGCTTAGATGTGGTGACCTCAAGCCGCCTTTTGGCTCGCGAAAGTCGGTCCTTCAAGAACGATTCAAGTATACGATCGTAGCTTGTAACCTCGTTTGATGAAATGTACGCGCGACCATATATATCCGGATCGGTCGTTTGGTCGCGAGAAGAGAAGTACCTTCGTAGGATGGGAGATATGTCGGCTGCGAAGGAATTGGGTTCTATCCTTGATCCGATCTGTGTAGGACCGGCGCCCTGATTGAAGGGGCGCTTGAAATCGCTGAATCGAAGGGCTTGGCTGGCGTTATCAGCAAGAATATCGAGAGTCTTAGTGCCCAAGAGCGCGATAAGTTTGTCGAGTGCGTTCGACCCAGGAGATAGTTCACCAAGGGACACTATTAGTTCTGGTTCCGCATCCCACTTTCCAGCCAAGACATTTTGACCATTGGTGGCGAGGATGCGACAACAAGGGTTAATACCGCTTGGAAAGTTGCGATTAATTTCTAGAGCATAGAGTCGTGCTTCTGCGTATGCGAGGGTGACATCGGCCGAAGGTGCCTTTGCTTCAATCACTGCGACTGGAAGTGACTTCTTATGGATGGTGAAGTCTGGAACGTAGCCAACCTTGCGCTTTTGACCCTTCCCAATATCCCTTGCAGATATTTGCTCCTTGCTTCGGATGTCCTCGATAGGAATGGCTAGAGTCTCGCTCCGGGTAAGAAGCGGTATGATCGCTCGAATCTCGACGTCGGCCTCTGTGGTGCCATCTGAAATCACAGACACGTTCCGTCTCCCGTCCGCCAGGTTGAGAGTAGCCTGCCTGAGCAATTGCTCGACTTCAATGTCTTGAATGGGGCTGCTGAAGGCGGTTCGTAATGTGGTCTCGCACCAGTTGGTGTAACTGGTATTCAGTCTCGTACTTGATCATTCATACCCCAACCGCCGCTTGGTCGAAAACGGCTCGTGCCGCATCTCGTCGCAATACCCCGGCGAGAACAAAAATAGAACTTGCGAATGAGAACAAACCATGTACGGTCGTTTTACCACAGGTTTCGGCCATCAGGCCTTGCCAGCACAGGGGAGCTACCGCCATGAGTCAGGCCGCACTGCGACTCGTCGAAGGTTCATCCATGGACAAGACCAAGGCGCTTGACGCCGCTCTCTCCCAGATCGAGCGCGCCTTCGGCAAGGGCTCCATCATGCGGCTCGGCAAGAACGAGAAGCTGGTCGAGATCGAGACGATCTCGACCGGCTCGCTCGGCCTCGATATCGCCCTCGGCATCGGCGGCATGCCGCGCGGGCGCGTCGTGGAGATCTACGGCCCGGAGTCCTCCGGCAAGACGACGCTGGCGCTGCACACCATCGCCGAGGCGCAGAAGACCGGCGGCGTCTGCGCCTTCATCGACGCGGAACATGCGCTCGACCCGGTCTATGCCCGCAAGCTCGGCGTCAACCTCGACGACCTGCTGATTTCGCAGCCCGACGCCGGCGAGCAGGCTCTGGAGATCTGCGACACGCTGGTGCGCTCCGGCGCCATCGACGTGGTGGTGGTCGATTCGGTCGCCGCGCTGACCCCGCGCGCCGAGCTCGAGGGCGAGATGGGCGACAACCAGCCGGGCATGCAGGCCCGCCTGATGAGCCAGGCGCTGCGCAAGCTGACCGCCTCCATCTCCAAGTCCAAGACCATGGTGATCTTCATCAACCAGATCCGCATGAAGATCGGCGTCATGTACGGCTCGCCGGAGGTGACCACCGGCGGCAATGCGCTGAAGTTCTACGCCTCCATGCGCCTCGACATCCGCCGCATCGGCGCGATCAAGGACCGCGAGGAGGTGGTCGGCAACCAGACCCGCGTGAAGGTGGTGAAGAACAAGCTGGCGCCGCCGTTCAAGCAGGTCGAGTTCGACATCATGTATGGCGAGGGCGTCTCCAAGATGGGCGAGCTCATCGACCTCGGCGTCAAGGCCGGCGTCGTGGAGAAGTCCGGCGCCTGGTTCTCCTACGACAGCCAGCGCGTCGGCCAGGGCCGCGAGAACGCCAAGGCCTTCCTCAAGCAGAACCCCGACATGGCCGCCAAGATCGAGGCTGCCATCCGCCAGAACGCCGGACTCATCGCCGAGAAGATCCTCGGCGAGGTCGAGCCGGACGGCGACGCCGACAGCCCGGACTGAGAGCTGGCGCAGCCGCCGCACGCGACGAAGGCCGGGTTCGCCCGGCCTTTTGCGTTGCGGGCGGGAGGGGTCGCTTCCGGTCTGGCGTGGGACGATGAGCGGCGGGGCGATGCGTCCTCGCGTCGAAACCGGTTTCCTTGCGCGAAAAATGTTCTAGAACACCCGCCGACCAGACTTCAGGCCGCTCCCTGCACAGGGCCCGGCCGCAACCCATCAGTTCGGGCCATGACCGGCGTCAACCAGATCCGCAAGACCTTCCTCGATTACTTCGCCAGGAACGGCCACGCCGTGGTGGAGAGTTCGCCGCTCGTTCCGCGCAACGATCCGACGCTGATGTTCGCCAATTCCGGCATGGTGCAGTTCAAGAACGTCTTCACCGGCGTCGAGAAGCGGCCCTATTCGACGGCGACGACGGCGCAGAAATGCGTGCGGGCGGGCGGCAAGCACAACGACCTCGACAATGTCGGCTACACCGCGCGCCACCACACCTTCTTCGAGATGCTCGGCAACTTCTCGTTCGGCGACTATTTCAAGGACCAGGCGATCGAGCATGCCTGGAACCTGATCACGAAAGAGTACGAGCTGCCGGTCTCGCGCCTGCTGGTCACCGTCTTTTCCGAGGACGACGAGGCGCACCGGCTGTGGAAGTCGATCGCCGGCCTGCCGGATTCGAAGATCATCCGCATCCCCACCTCCGACAATTTCTGGCGCATGGGCGACACCGGACCCTGCGGCCCCTGCTCGGAGATCTTCTACGACCACGGCGAGGCGATCTGGGGTGGCCCGCCCGGCTCCCCCGACCAGGATGGCGACCGCTTCATCGAGATCTGGAACCTCGTCTTCATGCAGTATGAGGAGCAGGCCGGCGGCATCCGCACCGACCTGCCGCGCCCCTCCATCGACACAGGCATGGGCCTCGAGCGCATCTCGGCCGTGCTCCAGGGCACCCATGACAACTACGAGATCGACCTGATGCGCGCGCTGATCGGTGCGAGCGCGGTCGAGACCGGGGTCGAGCCGGACGGCGCCCACAAGGTGTCGCACCGGGTCATCGCCGACCATCTGCGCGCCGCCTCCTTCCTGGTCGCCGACGGCGTCCTGCCGTCCAACGAGGGCCGCGGCTATGTCGTGCGCCGCATCATGCGCCGCGCCATGCGCCACGCCTCGCTGCTCGGCGCCAAGGAGCCGCTGATGCACAAGCTCGTGCCCACCCTGGTGCGCGAGATGGGGCAGGCCTATCCGGAACTGGTGCGCGCCGAGGCGCTGATCGGCGAGACGCTGAAGCTTGAGGAGACGCGCTTCCGCAAGACGCTGGAGCGCGGCCTGTCGATCCTCGACACCGAATCCGCGGACTTGAGCGAGGGCGCGACCTTCTCCGGCGAGACGGCCTTCACCCTCTACGACACCTACGGATTCCCGCTGGATCTGACGCAGGACGCGCTGCGCCCGCGCGGCATCGCTGTGGACACCTCCGCCTTCGAGGCGGCCATGCAGCTCCAGAAGCAGAAGGCGCGCGCCGCCTGGGCGGGCTCCGGCGAGGCCGCCACCGACACCGTCTGGTTCGCGGTGAAGGAGAAGACGGGCGCCACCGAATTCCTCGGCTATGACACCGAGACGGCCGAGGGGCAGGTCCTCGCCATCCTGAGGGACGGGGCGGAGGTCGCGGGCCTCGAGGCCGGCGAGACCGGCCTCGTCGTCGTCAACCAGACGCCGTTCTACGGCGAGTCCGGCGGCCAGCAGGGCGACCGCGGCACGCTGTCCGGCGAGGGGGTGACGGCCACCGTCACCGACACGCAGAAGAAGCTCGGCGACCTTTTCGTTCACGCCGTCACCGTCGGCGAGGGGCGCCTTGCCGTCGGCCAGGCGGTGCAGCTCGACGTTGACCACGCGCGCCGTGCGGCGATCCGCTCGAACCATTCGGCGACCCATCTCCTGCACGAGGCGCTGCGGCAGGTGCTCGGCGACCATGTCGCGCAGAAGGGCTCGCTGGTTGCCCCCGACCGCCTGCGCTTCGACTTCTCGCATCCCAAGCCCATCCCGGACGAGGACCTCGCCCGCGTCGAGGACATCGCCAACCGGGTGCTGCTCGCCAATGCGCCGGTCGTGACCCGGCTGATGGGGCAGGAGGAGGCAGTCGCCTCCGGCGCCCGCGCCCTGTTCGGCGAGAAATACGGAGACGAGGTGCGCGTCGTGTCCATGGGTCCCGCGCCCGAAGGGTCGAAGGCCTCCGGCTGGTCGGTCGAACTGTGCGGCGGCACCCATGTGGCGCGCACCGGCGACATCGGCCTCGTCACCGTGGTGGGCGAGGGCGCGGTCGCGGCCGGCGTACGCCGCCTCGAGGCCATGACCGGCGATGCGGCGCGGCGGCATCTCGCCACGCAGGCGCGGCGTCTTGAGGCTGTCGCCGACCTGGTCAAGACCTCGGTGGCCGACGTCGAGGCGCGTATCGAGGCCCTCGTCGAGGACCGCCGCAGGCTGGAGCGCGAACTCGCCGAGGCGAAGAAGAAGCTCGCCATGGGCGGCGGCGCCGCCGGCGGAGCGGACCCGGTGAAGACGGTCGGCAGCGTCAGGCTGCTCGCCAGGAGCGTCACGGGCATCGACATGCGCGACCTGAAGGGCCTCGCCGATGCCGGCAAGGCGCAGGTCGGCTCTGGCGTGGTCGCCATCGTCGGCGTTTCCGACGACGGCAAGGCCGGCATCGTCGTCGGCGTGACGGCCGACCTGACCGGCAAGCTGAACGCCGTCGACCTCGTGCGCGTCGGCTCCGAGGCGCTCGGCGGCAAGGGCGGCGGCGGGCGGCCCGACATGGCCCAGGCCGGCGGTCCGGACGGCACGAAGGCCGATGCGGCGCTTGCCGCCATCGAGGCCGCCGTCGCTGCGGCCTGACGCACATCGTGCCGTCGTGCGCCGCCCGCGTTGACGGGCGGGCGCGCGGCTTGTCACAGTCGCGCCTTCGGCTCCTCCTGCACGGGAGCGGGGGAATCATCATGCCAGCGGCCACAATGCGACACCGCGTCCACGAGGTGCTCGACAAGGGCCTGTCGGGTTCGGCGCTGGCCGACGTCGTCCACGCCACGCTGATCGGCCTTATCCTCCTCAACGTCCTCGCCGTGATCCTGGAATCGGTGCCGTGGATCGCCGATCGCTACGGCGCGGTCTTCACGGCCATCGAACTCGTTTCCACCCTGATCTTCACCGCCGAATACGCCGCGCGGCTGTGGACAGCCCCGGAGCATCCGCTCCTGGCGGGGATGACGCCGCTGCGCGCCCGGCTGCGCCATGCTGTCTCTTTCGCGCTGGTCATCGACCTCCTCGCGATCCTGCCCTTCTATCTCAACCTGATCCTCGGCATCGACCTCAGGTTCCTGTTGCTGCTGCGGCTCGTCCGCTTCTTCAAGCTGGCGCGCTATTCCCCCGGCTTCACCAGCCTGGTGGAGGCGCTGTGGAGCGAAAGGCGGGCGCTCGGCGCCTCGCTCATCATCTTTCTCGGCGCGCTCGTCATCGCCGCGGCGGCGATGCGGCTCGCCGAACAGGACGCCCAGCCCGACAAGTTCGCCACCATTCCCGACGCCCTGTGGTGGGCGGTCATCACGCTGACCACGGTCGGCTATGGCGACGTCTATCCGGTCACGTCGGCCGGCAAGGTCATCGCCGGCATCACCGCCGTCACCGGCATTGCCATGCTGGCCCTGCCGGTCGGCATCATCGCCACCGCCTTCGCCCGCGAGATCCAGCGGCGCGACTTCGTGGTGACCTGGAGCATGGTCTCCAGCGTGCCGCTGTTCTCCGGGCTCGACGCGGCCTCGGTCGCCGACGTGATGCGGACGCTGAAGAGCGTCACCTACGAGCCGGGATCGGTCATCTGCCGCGCCGGCCAGCCGGCACGCTCGATGTTCGTGGTCGCCGAGGGGGAGGTGATCGTGGAGACCGATGACGGGCCGATCGGGCTCGGCCCCGGCCAGTGTTTCGGCGAGAGCGCGGTCCTGAACCGCGTGCCGCTGGAGGCCACCGTCCACGCCGCCCACCGCGCCAAGGTACTGATGCTGGATGCCGAGGACCTGCATCACCTCATGTCGGTGCGGCCCGCCATCGCCGTGGTCATCGCAGGCCAGGTCCAGAGCGTGCCGGAGGGTGAGCCGCAGGAGGGATGAGCCCCTCGTGGCGCGGCTAGAATGATCCCTGCCGCCCGGCCGCTCAGAAGATCTTGCGGTACTGGATGAAGCCTGACCTGTCGGCGATGCGGTCGTAGAGCAGCATCGCGGTCCGGTTGGTCTCCTGCGTCAGCCAGTGGACGCGGCCGGCGCCCTTTTCCTTCGCGATCTCATAGACCTTCTCGATCAGGGCGCGGCCGGCGCCGGTGCCGCGCACCCTCGGATCGACGAAGAGGTCCTGCAGGTAGCAGTAGTCCTGAACCGTCCAGCAGGAGCGGTGGAGGATGGCGTGGACGATGCCGACCATGCGCCCCTCGTGGAAGGCGCCATAGGCCCACATGGGCTCCTTCGAATCATGGAAGCGCGCCCAGGTCACGTCCGTCGTCGCGGCGGGGATGTCGACCTCGTAGAAGGCCTGGTAGCCACGCCACAGCGGCTCCCATTCGGCGCGGTCGGCGGGGGTCAGTTCGCGGGTGATCAGGGCCATGGCATTCTCCTTGGGTCCGAGTGTGCCGATGGCGGCCGCCCCGTCCAGAGCCGTCTCGTCATCGCCGCCATCACCGGACGCGATCGATCATTCACGCTGCAGGTGGGGAAACCTGTTCTTAAGGGTCCGGACGTGATGATGGGTCAGGAAAGGATTTCCGCCATGGTCTCCAGTCTCGGCCCGAGCGCCTGGGACACGATGCAGTCGTTCCGCACCAGCCGCAGCTACGGCGCGGCGCAGGGGCTCGCGAACTCGTCCGCCATGACCAGCCAGATCTTCGGCGTAGACCCCTCCACCAATGCGGCGCTAGCCATCTTCGGGGTCGACACCGCGTCCCACGACAATCTCTTCGCCGCCACCAACGAGGGCCTCGAGGCCTCGATGACCCTCGCCATGGCGCGGGCGTCCTGGGCGAGGGACACGCCGTCCAAGGCCGACGAGGTGACGACGAAGGCGCTCGGCGGCGGCGGGCTGGGCGACATCTTCGACTTCTTCGCCTGAGGGTGGGCGCAGGGACAATCTCGTATCGGCCCATTACACCCTGCATCACCGAAGTGAGTCCTTCGAGGCTCGCCGCCGGACGATGCCGAGGCATCGCCGGGGCGCGCACCTCAGGATGAGGAGGATGGTGGATGGCACCACCGTCCTCCGAGACCTTGAGTGTTTTGCACCTGTCGCTGATGCCGATCACCACCCCCCTCATCCTGAGGTGCGAGGGCTTTCGGCCCGAGCCTCGAAGGACGCACTCGGCTCATGCAGGGCACACGGTCGCCCCGTCTCAGGCGGCCAGAGATCGGCACCCGAAACGACGAGGCCGCCCGGATCGCTCCGGACGGCCTTTTTTGCCTGATGCCGCCGGCGGACCGGCGGTGCAGGGGCGATGTCAGTTCCACTTGCCCATGGCGGCGGAGAGGTTCTCCGAGACCTTGTCGAGGAAGCCGGTGGTGGAGAGCCACTTCTGGTCCGCGCCGATGAGGAGGGCGAGGTCCTTGGTCATGTAGCCGCTCTCGACCGTGTCGACGCAGACCTTCTCCAGCTCGTCGGCAAAACGCTTCAGTTCGGGGTTGTTGTCGAGCTTGGCGCGATGGGCGAGGCCGCGGGTCCAGGCGAAGATGGAGGCGATGGAGTTGGTCGAGGTCTCCTTGCCCTTCTGGTGCTCGCGGTAGTGGCGGGTGACGGTGCCGTGGGCGGCCTCGGCCTCGACGGTCTTGCCGTCGGGGGTGAGCAGCACCGAGGTCATGAGACCCAGCGAGCCGAAGCCCTGCGCCACGATGTCCGACTGCACGTCGCCGTCGTAGTTCTTGCACGCCCAGACATAGCCGCCGGACCACTTCAGCGCCGAGGCGACCATGTCGTCGATCAGGCGGTGCTCGTAGTGGATCTTCTTCTTGTCGAACTCGGCCTTGAACTCGGCGTTGAACACCTGCTGGAAGATCTCCATGAAGCGGCCGTCATACTGCTTCAGGATGGTGTTCTTGGTCGACAGATAGACCGGGTAGCCGCGGGCGAGGCCGTAGTTGAACGAGGCGCGGGCGAAGTCGCGGATCGAGTCGTCGAGGTTGTACATCGCCATGGCGACGCCGGAGCCCGGAGCCTTGAAGACCTCGCGCTCGATGACCTTGCCGTCGTCACCGACGAACTTGATGGTCAGGGTGCCGGCGGTGGGGAACTTGAAATCGGTGGCGCGATACTGGTCGCCGAAGGCGTGGCGGCCGACGACGATCGGCTGGGTCCAGCCGGGGACGAGGCGCGGCACATTCTTGCAGATGATCGGCTCGCGGAAGATGACGCCGCCGAGGATGTTGCGGATGGTGCCGTTCGGCGACTTCCACATCTCCTTCAGGCCGAACTCCTTCACACGGCCCTCGTCGGGGGTGATGGTGGCGCACTTCACGCCGACGCCATGCTTCTTGATGGCGTTGGCCGAGTCGATCGTGACCTGATCGTTGGTGGCGTCGCGGTGCTCGACGCCGAGGTCGTAATATTCGAGGTTCACGTCCAGATAGGGGTGGATGAGCTTCTTCTTGATGAGGTCCCAGATGATGCGGGTCATCTCGTCGCCGTCGAGCTCGACGACTGTGCCCGCGACCTTGATCTTCGACATGGTCGGCCTGCTTGAGAGCGCTGGAGCAGAGGGGACTCAGCCTCGGTGCATCCGGACATGCGCTCTGTGAGCCCGGGCCCCCGCGACTGGCGCGCGCCTCATAGCAGAGGCGCGGGCGGGGGGTAAGGGAGAAGAAGGGAGGGGGCGCCCCGCGATGCTGCCTCCCGCGAATGGCGGCTGCCCGGGACGGTCGCGATGGGCTATGCGGGGCGACCGCGCTTTGCCCCTTGCGAAACGGCCAGCCCCACTCCGCCATGCAGACCTTCGCCGCCCTCCTGCTCGCCTATGTGCTGTCGATCTTCTTCCGCTCCTTCCTGAGCGTGCTTGCGACGCGGATCATGGCCGACATGGGCATCGGCGCCACCGAATTGGCGGCGATGAGCTCGGCCTGGTTCATCACCTTCGCGCTGATGCAGTTCCCCGTCGGCTGGGCGCTCGACAGCCACGGGCCGCGGCGCACGGTGCTGCCGCTGATGGCGGTGGGCGGCATCGGCGTCGTGCTGTTTCCCTTCGCGCCGAATGCGCTGGTCGGGGCGTTCGCCATGGGCCTGATCGGCGTCGGCTGCTCGCCGGTCTTCATGGGGGCGCTCTATGTCTTCGCCCGCAACCATGCGGCCCACCGCTTCGGCTTGCTCGCCTCCCTCCTGCTCGGTTTCGGCTCGATCGGCAACCTGATCGGCACGACGCCACTGAGCTGGGCGGCGGAAGCCTTCGGCTGGCGGCAGGCGATGATGATCCTGGCGGCGCTCTACGGCATCGCCTTCGTCCTCGCCGTGCTGTTCCTGCGCGACCCGCCGCAGCTCGCCCGGCAGGCCGGCGGCGGCATGCTCGGCGGCCTCGGCCAGGTGATCAGGACGCGCGTGATCTGGTTCTTCGTGCCAGTGGTGCTGTTCAGCTACGCCATCACCGTGACGCTGCGCGGCCTCTGGGTTGCGCCCTATCTGGAACGGGTGATCGGCCTCGACTTGGCGACACAGGGCGAGGTGGCCCTGCTGATGGCGGTGGCCATGACCGCCAGCGCCTTCCTGTTCGGCTGGATCGAGAGCCGCTGGGGCTGGGCCAAGGCGCTCGCGCTCTTCGGCAACCTCGCCATTGCCGTCATTCTTGCGGCGCTTGCCTGGTCGGGCGTGCAATCGGCCTTCTGGGCGGCGGCGGCCTTCGTCGTGCTCGGCTTCTGCGGCTTCAGCTACACGATCCTGATGGCGCACATGCGCCCCTTCTTCCCCGACCATCTCGTCGGCCGCGGCATGACGCTGATGAACTTCCTCTTCATCGGCGGCGCGGCGCTGGTGCAGACCGGCTCGGGCTGGCTGATCGACCAGGGCCGCGCCCAGGGCCTGAGCGAGCCTGAAACCTTCGCCCGCATGCACGGCGTGCTGGCGCTGGTGCTGCTGGTGGCGACGCTGGTCTATGCGCTGACGCCCGCGAGCCCCCGGCGGGGGCGGCGCCCCTGAACCCGCCTCACGCCGCCTTCATCCGCCCGGCCACGACCCGTACCTTGCGGGGCGCGGCGAGCCAGATGGCGGCGGCGGAGACGAGGCTGACGCCGATGCCGATCATGAAGGCGAGGCGGTAGCTGCCGGTGAGGTCATGGATGAGGCCGGTGACATAGGGGCCGGCGGCACCGCCCGAGAGGGCGACGAACATCACCGTGCCGAAGATCGTGCCGAAGTGGCGGCCCTGGAAGATCTCAGCCACCACCGCGCCCATGACCGAGGTCAGGCCATAGCCGAAGAAGCCCTGCACGGCGACCATGACATAGACGAGCAGGAGCGTCGGGGCTGTCTCCAGCGAGATCAGGGCGGCAAAGCACAGGGCGAAGCCGCCGACCGCAATGGTCCAGATCCATTCGCGGCCGATGCGGTCCGACAGCGCGCCGAGGACGATGCCGCCGGGGATTCCGAGCAGGCTGACGAAGCCGAGGGCCCAGGCGGCCGCAGTCGAGCCGAAGCCGATCTCGACGAGGTATTTCGTCTGGTGCACCTGCACGGCGTACCAGACGTAGAGGCCGCCGAAATAGCCGAGGGCCAGCCACCAGAACCGGCCCGTGCGCAGGGCACGCGCCAGCGTCCAGTCGGTGCCGGCCCAGGCGGCGTCGACGATGTTGGAGGGGGGCGGTGCGGCGTTCGGCAGTGGCGTCGCGTCGCCGTCGGGCTCAAGCCCCATGTCCTGCGGCCGCTTGCGCAGCAGGAGGTTGATCGGCGCCAGCACGACGATGAGCAGGATGCCCATGGCGAGGCTCGCCTGGCGCCAGCCGGCGCCGTCGATCATCACCTGCACCCAGGGCAGCAGCGTCACCGAGCCGAGACCGACGCCGGCGAAGGCGATGCCGATGGCAAAGCCGCGCTTGCGGACGAACCAGTTGGGCAGGAACAGCGACTGTCCCGAATAGCCGAGGCAGACCGAGCCGGAGCCGACCAGCACGCCGATGGTCATGTAGAGGTGCCAGGGCTGCGAGGTGAGGGGGGCGAGCAGCAGGCCGCCGCCCATCAGGATGACGCCGAGCTCCATCACGGCGCGCGGACCGGCGCGATCCATCAGCTTGCCCATCAGCGGCGAGAGCGCCGCCGAGACGAGGAAACCGAAGGAAAAGGCGCCGGCGGTGAGGCCGCGGTCCCAGCCGAACTCGTCGATGATCGGCGCATAGAGCAGCGAGAAGGCGGTGCGCGCATTTACGCCGATGCCCATGGTGACGAAGGTCACCGCGACGATGACCCAGCCGTAATAGAAGGGCAGGCGCATGCTTCATTCCTCCCGCGCCGTCTGACGCGGCGTGGCACCATGATGGGCCGGATGACGCGGCCCGCCAATTCCCTCACAGGTCATTTGCCGCTATAGGCCGCAGCCTCCACCAAAGCCGCCGAAAGCCCCGATGTCCGCCTCCGACCCAGTCGTTCCGCCCCCGGGCAGCCCCGTCGTCGTTCTCGTCGAGCCGCAGATGGCGGAGAACATCGGCACGACGGCGCGCGCCATGGCGAATTTCGGCCTGTCGCGGCTGCGGCTGGTCGCCCCCCGCGACGGCTGGCCGAATGCCCGCGCCTATCCGGCCGCCTCGGGGGCCAACCGCATCCTCGACGAGGCGGAGCAGTTTTCGACCTTCGAGGAGGCGATCTCCGATCTCACCTATAGCTATGCCGCGACGGCCCGGCCGCATGACCAGGTGAAGCCGGTGCTCGGACCGCGCGAGGCGGTGGCGAGCCTCCTTCCGCGCGTCGCCGCGGGCGAGACTGTCGGCGTCGTCTTCGGCCGCGAGCGCAATGGCCTGCTGGCGGGGGAGGTGGCGCTCGCCAACGCCATCCTGACCTATCCGGTGAACCCTGCCTTCTCCTCGCTCAACCTCGCCCAGGCGGTGCTGGTGCTCGGCTACGAATGGTTCTCGCAGGCCCATGGCGCGGTGCTGCCGCATCAGGGCGAGGAGCGCTCCGAGCCGGCCTCCAAGGCCCATATGCTCGCCTTCTTCTCGTCCCTCGAGCGGGCGCTCGATCGGGCCGAGTTCTTCCGCCCGCCGGAGAAGCGGGAGGGCATGGTGATCAACCTGCGCAACATCTTCCAGCGCATGCAGCCGACGAAACAGGATGTGGCGACGCTGCACGGCGTGGTGACGGCGCTGGCCGAGGGGGCCAAGGGCCCGGCCCGCGGCGCGACGCTCACCCCGGATGGGGCGGAGGCGCTGCGCAACTTCCTTTCCGACTCGACCAAGGGCCTCACCGGTGGCACGGCGCCGATCCGCGGCATCTCCCGCCTCATCCGCCGCAACCCGACGGAGGCGGAGAAGGCCCTGTGGGAGGTGCTGGTGAAGGACCGCCGCTTCGCCGGCCGCGGCTTCAAACGCGCCGTGCCGATCGGACCGCATGTCGCCGACCTCGTCTCCTTCGACGAGCGGGTGGTGATCGACTTCGAGCCGCACACGCAAGGCGACGAGGCCGCCGAGCGGCGAACCGAGAAGCGCGCCTGGCTCACCGAACGCGGCTACCGCATCATCGTCATGGAAGCGCGCAGGGTGGAGGCCGATCCCGCGGCCGCACTGGACGAGCTTGAGGGACTGCTGAAGCCGGGTGCCCAGACCCCGCGGCCCTGAACCTCCTGTTAACGGTGACGCCGGAAAGCCGGCAAAATCTGCCGACAATTGGCGGAAAGTCCTGCATTTCGGGGGAGTTATTCACCAGATTTTCAACGGTAATTGGCCAGAATTTCCGCGGTTTGAGGGGGAGTTCGGGTCGTGTCCAGCCAGTTCCAGCCACCGGGCATCGTCTCCCGGCTGCGGCAGACCCTGTCGCGTTTCCGCCGCCATCACGCTGGCGGCGTTGCGATCATCTTCGCCTTCTCCGCCCTACCGCTGATGGGCGTCACCGGTTCGGCCATCGACTATTCGTTTGCCAGCCGCTCGAAGGCCCATATCGATGCGGCCGCCGACATCGCGGCTCTCACCGGCGTCAAGATTTCGGGCACGGTTCCGCTGGCGTCCGTGGCGCGCTCCAATGCCCTGAACAGCTTCACCGCAAACTACGGGACCATGCCGCGCGTGACGCTGAACAACGTCGATGTCACCGTCACCGACAACGGGCTGGTCCGCACGTCGGTGGTCACCTACACGGCTTCGGTCCAGACCTCTTTCATGGGGCTCTTCGGGTTCAAATCGATGCAGATCGGCGGCACGGCCCGCGCCACGTCCAGCCTCCCGACCTATATCGACTTCTACCTCTTGCTCGACAATTCGCCGTCCATGGGCATCGGCGCGACGCCGGCGGATGTTGCGACAATGGTCGCGAATACCCCGGACAAGTGCGGCTTTGCCTGCCACGACCTGTCGAACCCGTCCGGCAACTATTACAAGCTTGCCAAGAAGCTGCAGGTCACCATGCGGATCGACGTTGTCAGGCAGGCGACGCAGACGCTGATGGATACGGCCCGCGCCGAGCTGGTCACCACCGGCCAGTTCCGGGCGGCGATCTACACCTACGGTGAATCCTGCACTGTGACCGGCCTGACGCAGGTGTCGGCACTGACGACGAATCTCGCGACGGCCAAGGCCCATGCCAATTCGATCGACCTGATGACGATCCCTTATCAGAACTACAACAACGACCAGTGCACGGATAACACCGGCGCCCTGACGTCGATCAACAAGCTCATCGCGACCCCCGGCGACGGGGCCACGGCGGCGGCGCCGCAGAAGATCCTGATGCTGGTCGCCGACGGCGTGACCGATGCCTATTACCCCAGCACCTGTACGCGCCCGACGGTGAGTGGCGGGCGCTGCCAGGAGCCGCTGAACCCCGCCATCTGCGAGACCATCAAGGCGCGGGGTGTCCGCATCGCGGTGCTCTACACGACCTACCTGCCGCTGCCGACGAACGCCTGGTACATGAGCTGGATCGCGCCGTTCCAGTCGACGATCGGCACGCGGATGCAGAGCTGCGCCTCGCCCGGCCTCTATTTCGAGGTCAGCCCCACGCAGGGCATCACCGAGGCCATGACCGCGCTGTTCCGGAAAGCCATCGCTACCGCCCGCCTCACCCAGTAGGGCCGCAGCGTCACGCCCGCATCGCGATGGTCATGCCGGCCATGACGATGACCATGCCGACCAGTTCCACCGCCGAGGGCCATTCGCCGATCAGGACGGCGCTCGCCGCCGCCGTGATGGCGGGAACCAGCGGCAGGAACAGCGAGGCGCGCGCCGCCCCCAGCGTCTGGTTGGCGCTGGCATAGAGGAAGACCGAGGCGACGCCGACGAGCAGGCCCTGGTAGCCGGCCTGCAGCGCCATGGCGGACAGGCTCGCACCGGCGATCTTCAGCGGCACGGCGAGGGCGAGCAGCGGCAGCACGGCGAGCGACAGGATCGACAGGGAGATGGTGAGGTCGAAGGCGTCCGCCCCCCACCGCTTCGCCAGGATGCCGAAGATGGCCCACATGGTTGCGGCCAGCACGAACAGCAGGTCGCCGCGCCAGGCGCCCTCCTGGCCGCCCTGGGCGAGACCCTGGCCGGCGAAGAGGCCGATGCCGGTGACGATGAGCACCAGCCCGACGATGCGGCCCACGGGGCTCCTCTCGCCCAGCACGGCATAGGCGATGAGGGCGGTCGCCACCGGGATGAGGCTCGGCGCGATGACCGCCGTGTGCAGTGCCGGGGCGAAGGTGGAGCCACCGACGAGCACGGTGGCGAAGGGGGCGCCGGCGAACAGGGTGAGGATCAGCGCGCGACGCCAGCCGAGGCGGCCGACGGGGAAGGGCTTCAGCCTGGCGATGGCGAAGGGCAGCAGCACGAGGGAGGCGGTGAGGTAGCGCAGGATCGTGACGTCGACCGGGCCGAGACCGTCCGCCACCGACTGGCGGGAGACCACCGCCTGGATGCCCCAGATGAGCGCCGCCCCGGCGCCGCAGGCAAAGCCGAAGAGCGAGCTGCGGGTGGCGGGCAGGGCGGTCGCCGCCGGAACGTCTTTCGCCATGGGTCTCAGCGTCGGTGAACGGCGCCATCCGGCGCGGGCAGGTTCCATGCCCCGCCTCCGCGCCCCGGGCAAGCGCGCCTGAGGCAGGACAGGACCGCGCCCCGCCGCCTTCGGCCCCCGCCGTTCCGCCGATGTTGACCGCGCGCGGCGCGCCGATAGGCTTTCCCATCCGGGGCCGTGGCGCGTGCCGGCCCCTCGCGAGGCGGCACTGCCATGGACATGACGGCCACCGCAGACCCATCGGGAGCGACGTCCCTGCCGCCGGAAGAGGTGGACGTTCTCATCGTCGGCGCCGGCATCTCGGGCATCGGCAGCGCCTGGCACCTGACGCATCAGCTCCCCGGCACGCGCTTCGTCGTGCTGGAGGCGCAGGACGGCTTCGGCGGCACCTGGCGCACCCATCGCTTCCCCGGCATCCGCTCCGACAGCGACCTGCACACCTTCGGCTACAGCTTCAAGCCGTGGACCGGCCCGCCCATCGCCACGGCGGCCGAGATCAAGGCCTATTTGGGCGAGATCATCGCCGAGAACGGCCTCGACGCGCATATCCGCTACGGCCACGAGGTCACCTCGGCCGACTGGTCGAGCGCCGAGGCGCGCTGGACCGTCAGGGTGCGCCGCCGCGACACCGGCGCGGAGGTTGTCTTCACGACCCGTTTCCTGTGGATGTGCCAGGGCTATTATCGCCACGCCGAGGGCCATATGCCGGAATGGCCGGGCATGGCGGATTTCAAGGGTCGGATCGTCCATCCGCAGACCTGGCCGGAGAACCTCGACACGACCGGCAAGCGCGTGGTCGTCATCGGGTCGGGGGCCACCGCCGCGACCCTGGTGCCGGCGCTGGCCGGCCGATGCGCCCATGTCACCATGCTGCAGCGCTCGCCGACCTTCTTCCGCACCGGGCGCAACGCCATCGAGCTCGCCGAGACGCTGCGCCAGCTCCAGATTGACGAAGCCTGGATCCACGAGATCGTCCGCCGCAAGATCCTGTTCGACCAGGACGCCTTCACCCGCCAGACCTACGAGAACCCGGAGAGGGTCAAGGCGGAGCTGATCGGCGCCATCCGCGCCATCATGGGGCCGGACTACGACGTCGACACCCATTTCACGCCGCGCTACCGGCCCTGGCGCCAACGCATCGCCTTCGTCCCCGATGCCGACCTCTTCCATGCGATCAGGCGCGGCGAGGCCTCGGTGGTGACGGACGAGATCGAGCGGTTCACAGCCGGCGGCATCCTTCTGAAGTCGGGGGAGGAGATCGCGGCGGACATCATCGCCACCGCGACGGGCTTCACGCTCAGCGTCATGGGCGACATCCCCTTCAGCCGCGACGGCACGCCCATCGACTTCGCGGAGACGGTGACCTGGCGCGGCGTGATGTTCACCGGCGTGCCGAACCTTGCCTGGGTCTTCGGCTATTTCCGCGCCAGCTGGACGCTGCGCACCGACCTTGTCGCTGACTTCGTCTGCCGGCTCCTGCCGCACATGACGGCGACGGGCGCGCGGATGGTCGAGCCGGTGCTGCCCGAGGAGGCGAAGGGGCTGAATGCCGGGCCGTGGACCGACCCCGAGGACTTCAATCCGGGCTACCTCCTGCGCGACCTCCATCGCCTGCCGAAGACCGGGCCGGGCGAGGCCTGGCGCCACAGCCAGGACTACTGGTCGGACAAGGACAGCTTTCCCGCTATCGATCTCGAGGACGAGGCGTTCGTCTATCGGTGATCGCCCCTCAGGACGACAAAGGCCGCCGGACCTCGCCCGGCGGCCTTCGGTCTTCGAATCGAGGCGGATGCCTCAGCCGGCCTGAACCTGCGCGATGGCCACGGCCATCAGTTCGTCCATTGTGCGGCGGATCTGATGGTCCGACTGGCCGGCATTGGCGGCGTCGAGATCGGCCTTCACCTTGCGGAACACGTCGTCGTCGCCGGCTTCCTCGAAATCGGCCATGACGACGGACTTGGCATAGGCTTCGGCGTCCTCGCCGGTCTTGCCGAGCTTCTCGGCGGCCCACAGGCCGAGGAGCTTGTTGCGGCGGGCGTTCGCCTTGAAGCGCAACTCCTCGTCATGGGCGAACTTCTTCTCGAAACCTTCCTCGCGCTTGTCGAAGGTGCTCATCCGCTTGGTTCCTGGCCTGGTCCGTGTGTCCGGGGGGCGGATCGGGCGATCCGCCGTGAAAGGGGCTCACCCCCGCTGGGCTTGCATATAGTCGCGCCATCCCCACTTTGGCGAGAGCAAAGGCGTCGCACCATGCCTTTTCGCGCGCGGGCCGCCATTCGACCAATTTCCGATTTCATTGTGCATCGGCGAACGATCGGATAGGAAGACCCTGCGGGCAAAGGCGTCAGCGCGCCCGATTCTTCATGGTGCGCGCCAACGGTCCGTATGCTCCGTCGCCGGAGACCGGCAAACCGGAAACCTGGTGAGAGATGGACTTCCTCAAGACACGGTATATCCCCATGAGCCGCCGTCGCCGCATCTACGAAGGCAAGGCCAAGGTTCTCTATGAAGGCCCCGAGCCGGGAACCCTCATCCAGCACTTCAAGGACGACGCGACCGCTTTCAACGCCAAGAAGCACGAGGTGATCGACGGCAAGGGCGTGCTCAACAACCGCATCTCCGAGTACATCTTCTCGAAGCTGAACGACATCGGCGTGCCGACGCATTTCATCCGCCGGATGAACATGCGCGAGCAGCTCATCCGCGAGGTCGAGATCATCCCGCTCGAGGTCGTCGTGCGCAATGTCGCCGCCGGCTCGCTGTCGACGCGCCTTGGCATCGACGAGGGCACGCAGCTGCCGCGCTCGATTATCGAGTTCTATTACAAGAACGACGCGCTGAACGATCCGCTCGTCTCCGAAGAGCACATCACCGCCTTCGGCTGGGCGACGCCGCAGGAGATCGACGACATCATCGCCCTGGCGATCCGCGTCAACGACTTCCTCTCGGGCCTGTTCCTCGGCGCCGGCATCCGCCTCATCGACTTCAAGATGGAATGCGGCCGCCGGTGGGAGAACGACGTGATGCGCATCATCGTCGCCGACGAGATCTCCCCGGATTCGTGCCGGCTCTGGGACATCAAGTCGAACGACAAGATGGACAAGGACCGCTTCCGCAAGGATCTCGGCGGTCTCATCGAGGCCTACACGGAAGTCGCGCGCCGGCTTGGCGTGCTGGGCGAAAACGAGCGCCCGACCGGTCCCGTCCTGGTGCAGTGACCTGCGTGCCGTGCGCCCGATCGCGCGCATGCTGACGACATCCCGCGCGCCGGCCAGGCCGGCGTGCGAAACCTTCGCCCTTCTGCGGGCCGGCTTCCTTTCCGTCGTCGCCACCGTCATGCTCGCCTCCTGCGCCTATGTGCCGGTGGCGGTCGATGGCGTGTCCACCCGTCCGGACCTCGCTGCCCGGGAGGGCGAGAATCCCTGGGTCTTCGTCCCTGCCGGCGCCTGGATCACCCGCGACACGGCCCTGCCGGTCTCGGTCGGCATGTGCGCCGCGCCCGCCTGCAGCGACAGGATCGCGGTTGCGGTGGTGGAGGCTAAGGGCCGCGAGGCGCGCACGCTCGCCCGCTCGCTGCGCGAACCCTCGGGCCTCGTCACCCGCCTGACCGAGGGCAACCGCCGGCGCATCGCCCTCGTCGCCCAGGCCAACCGCACCGTCTCCGCGGCTGTGGCGGCAAGGCGCACGCCGCTGCGCGTCGCGTCCCGCAGCCGCCCCCTGCGCCACCGCGCCTTTTCGGGCTTCACCCTGGAGATGCGGCGCGAGAGCGGGCCTGCCCGCGCAGCCCATGCCGCTGTGCTCGGACGCCAGCGCGCCGGCGTGCTGAAGGTCGTCATCGTCATCGGCGAGAAGCCGGAGCAGGTGGAGGCCGCGGTGAGGACCGTCGCCGACGCCAATCTCTGACGACGCCCGACGACACCATCGAACGGCGCGCCGTCGCAAAGCCGAAACGCGGGATCGCTACTGAGGCGAACCGACAGCCATGAAGAAAGTCACTGGAATGATCCGCAAGCTCGTGCTGACCTTCGCCCTCGTCATGCCGCTGGCGCTGCCCGGAACGGCAGCGGCCCAGGGGACTGCCGTCTCGGCGAATGGCTGGGAACGGCAGGTGGCCGCGACCGGCACCGTGTTCTTCCGCTGCCGCGCCGCTGCCTGCACGGCGCAGTCGACGGTCAGCTACCGTCCCCAGCAGGCCGGCCGCATGCCGTCGGTCGCCGCCTTCCGCCAGCGCCAGGAGGAAACCAACCGCCGCATGGTCGAGGGCAGCAACGGCCGGCTGACCCGCGTTGACATCCTCGACGTCGCGGAATCGGAGCGGGCGGGGGCCAAGGTGCTGACCGCGGTGAAGCTGCTGGTGGCGGCGAGCGGACCGAACCAGTATCTCGCCACCAGCCTCGTCATGCAGGGTCAGAAGGCCTTCTCCATCGTGTCGACCGCCCCGACGGATGCTGCGGCGCGCGCCAATCTCGCGACCTTCATCCCGGTCGTGCTGCTGCAGGGCGACCTGACGCCCCCGCCGCGCCGCACCCCCTGACGGCATTTCCGCGCGGGGCGCTGCGATCATCCATTGATCGCGGCGGCGCGGCGGTCTAGACGGACGCCATCCCGTCCGCCGCCTCGAGGAGCGCCCCATGAAGGCCCGCGTCACCGTCACGCTGAAGACCGGCGTTCTCGATCCGCAGGGCAAGGCGATCGAGGGCGCGCTGAAGAGCCTCGGCGTCGACGGAATCGGCGCGGTGCGCCAGGGCAAGGTCTTCGACCTGGAACTCGCCTACATGGACCGCGCCGCTGCCGAGGCGGCGATCAGGGCGGCCTGCGAGAAGCTGCTGGCCAATACGGTGGTCGAGAACTACCGCATCGACATCCTCTGACGCGGGAGCAACGCCCATGAAGGCCGCCGTCCTCGTCTTCCCCGGTTCCAACCGCGAGCGCGACATCGCCTATGCGCTGGAGCTGACCTCCGGCCAGAAGCCCAACCTCGTGTGGCATGCCGACACCGAATTGCCCACCGGCACCGATCTCGTGGTGCTGCCGGGTGGCTTCTCCTATGGCGACTACCTGCGCTGCGGGGCGATCGCCGCGCGCGCCAACATCATGGGCGCGGTGAGCCGCCATGCGGCGCGCGGCGGCCTCGTGCTCGGCGTCTGCAACGGCTTCCAGATCCTCTGCGAGGCGGGCCTGCTGCCCGGCGTGCTGATGCGCAATTCGCAACTGCGCTTCATCGCCCACAACGTCCACCTGCGGGTGGAGAACTCGTCGACGCCCTTCACCCGGCGCTATAATGCGGGAGCGGTGATCGAGGTGCCGGTGGCGCATGGCGAGGGCAATTACGTCGCCGATGACGAAACGCTGAAGCGTCTCGAGGGCGACGGCCGGGTGGTCTTCCGCTATTGCGACCGGTCCGGCGCCGTGACGCCGGAATCAAACGTCAACGGCGCGCTGAATGCCATCGCCGGCATCGTATCGGACAATGGCCGGGTGCTCGGTATGATGCCGCACCCGGAGAACCATGTGGACCCCGCCATCGGCCTGACCGACGGCCGTGGCCTGTTCGAGAGCCTCGCCGAGGCGCTGCACACCGCATAGGGTCGATCCATGCTGCTCACAGGACTCGTCACGCTCGCCGCGATCGCCCTCTACTTCGTCATGGGCCTGCGCGTCGCGATCGCCCGCGGCCGCTACGACGTGAAGGCGCCCGCCGTCACCGGCCACGACATTTTCGAGCGGCACTACCGCGTCCATCTCAACACGCTGGAATGGATGCCGTTGTTCCTCGTGCCGCTCTGGCTCTTCGCTTTCCACGTCAGCGACCGTTATGCGGCGCTCATCGGTCTGGCGTGGATCGCGGGGCGGGTGCTCTACATGCTGTCCTACGTGCGCGATCCAGCCAGCCGCGGCGTCGGCTTCTCCATCCAGATGGTCGCCTGCGCCGTCCTCTTCGTCGGAAGCCTGGTCGGCATTGTCCTCAGGATGACCTGAGGCTGCGCGCAGCCCCGGATCCCCGGTGGCCGGAGGCGGCCCGCCGGATCACGCCGACAGTCGCATGCGCTTGATCATGCTGGTGATGGCCTTGAAGGCGTCGCCGATGCCGCCCGAGCTCGTCACGTTGAAGTACATGGACGGGCTGGTGGCGCAGTTGCGCAGCAGCGTCTCGTTGCCCTCGATGACCCGCACGGTGAAGAGGGTGATGCCGGCGGCCTTCACCGCGTTGCAGCCGAGAGTCGTGCGGGCGTTGATCGAGGTCGTGGACGACGTCCAGCGGTTCTGCGTGTTGTCGCCGTCGGTGAGCAGGATCATGTAGCGGAGCACGTCCGGTTCCGAGCCGGTCTGCGTGAAGGGCAGGCCGGAGGACATGACGGCAAGGCCCATCTGCAGGCCGATGGTGATGTTGGTGTTCCCCGAGGGCTGCATGGCGTTGATGGCGGCGCGGGCCGCCGTGAAGTTGGTGGCGAGCGGCTGGACCGTCGCCAGCGAGCCGGTGGCACACTTCACGCCGCGATAGCGGGTCGGATCGGAGGTCGGCGCGGCGTCGTTGGTGTCGGCCGGCTGGTCGCGGTCGGTGAGGCAGCCGGTCCAGGCCGCCTTGGTGGTGACCAGGGAGGCGGCGATGCCGGTGCCGTCGTAGCGCATCCAGCTCTCGTTGCGATAGGCGGTGCCGATGTTGACCTGCGTGTCGAAGGGGACGACGGCGATCTTGACCTGGTCCGTCGAGACGCGTGTCGCCTCCAGCTCGTTGATGAGGTCGAGGGCGGCGGTCTTCAGCGCCGCCATCTTGCCGCTCCAGCCCATCGAGCCGGTGTTGTCGAGGACGAGGGCAATCTCGATGCGCGGCTCGTTCCAGGCGGTCTGCGACACGACGTTCACTGGCATGGTCGAGACGCCCATGGTCGCGGCGATGGTGGTCTGCAGCGAGCCCGCCACCTGCAGGCGGATGGTGTTGCCGGTGCGGGCGGCCGAGACGGCGCCGAGGCTGAGATCGGCTGGCGGGGTGAAGTTGCCGGCGAAGGCCCTGGCGGCGGCTGCCTGCATGGCTGCATCGGACAGGCTGCGCGAATCCTTGGCGACGGCCAGCGAAGCCGAATCGAGGGCCGCCTGGATCTGCACCTGCATGCGCGAGACGCGGGTGTAGTCGACCGCTGCCCCCACCATGCCGAAGATGGGCAGGGCGGCGATGGCGAAGGTCACGGCCACGTTGGCACGGGCATCGGACCCGAATTGGAACAGTTTGGCCTGCATCTGTGTCGCTCCCGGACACCCGCCCTCCCGGCGGCGTCCTCTGGGCGATACGGATCAAGTCCCGTGCCTGCGATCTGTGGTCCGGGTTGGGAAACGGCCCCTTCGCCGTTGCGAAACGGGGACGCGGCGGTTAAGTGCAACGCTTGCGAGACTGGCCCGCGGGACGGACGACGGCATGATCCCCAACGAACCGAAGATCACTCCCGAGATGGTCGCCAGCCACGGCCTGAAGCCGGACGAATACCAGCGCATCCTGGAGCTGATCGGCCGCGAGCCGACCTTCACCGAGCTCGGCATCTTCTCGGCCATGTGGAACGAGCACTGCTCCTACAAATCGAGCCGCCTGCACCTGAAGACCCTGCCGACCAAGGCGCCGTGGGTCATCCAGGGGCCGGGCGAGAATGCCGGCGTCATCGACATCGGCGACGGCCTCGCCGCCGTGTTCAAGATGGAGAGCCACAACCACCCCTCCTACATCGAGCCCTATCAGGGCGCGGCGACCGGGGTCGGCGGCATCCTGCGCGACGTCTTCACCATGGGCGCGCGGCCGATCGCGGCGCTGAACGCCCTGCGCTTCGGCGATCCGGCCCACCCGAAGACGCGCCATCTGGTGGCGGGCGTGGTGGCCGGCGTCGGCGGCTACGGCAACTCCTTCGGCGTGCCCACCGTCGGCGGCCTCGTCGGTTTCCATACGCGCTACGATGGCAACTGCCTCGTCAACGCCATGGCGGTCGGGCTCGCCCGTACCGACGGCATCTTCTACGCCAAGGCGACGGGCGTCGGCATGCCCATCGTCTATCTCGGCTCGAAGACCGGCCGCGACGGCATCCACGGCGCCACCATGGCCTCGGCCGAGTTCGGCGAAGGCGCCGAGGAGAAGCGCCCGACGGTGCAGGTCGGCGATCCCTTCGCGGAGAAGCTGCTGCTGGAGGCCTGCCTCGAGATCATGGCGAAGGATTGCGTCAACGCCATCCAGGACATGGGAGCGGCCGGCCTCACCTGCTCGGCGGTCGAGATGGGCGCCAAGGGCGACCTCGGCGTCGAACTGCACCTCGAACACGTGCCGACGCGCGAGCCCGGCATGAGCGCCTACGAGATGATGCTGTCGGAGAGCCAGGAGCGCATGCTCATGGTGCTGAAGCCCGAGAAGGAGGAGGAGGCCAAGGCCATCTTCCGCAAGTGGGGGCTCGACTTCGCCGTCATAGGCCACACCACCGATACGCTGCGCTTCGTCATCAAGCACCACGGCGAGGTCATGGCCGACCTGCCGATCAAGGAACTCGGCGACGAGGCGCCCCTCTACGACCGCCCGCACGTGCCGACGCCTACGCAGCCGGTGATCGCGGCCGAGGACGTCGCCGCGCCGATGTCCAACCGCGAGGCCCTGCTCAAGCTGATCGCGACGCCGGACCTCTCGTCCAAGCGCTGGGTCTATGAGCAGTACGACTCGATCATCCTCGGCAACACCGTGCAGCGCCCGGGGGGCGATGCCGCCGTCATCCGCGTCGAGAACGGGCCGAAGGGCCTCGCCATGACCTGCGACGTGACGCCCCGCTACTGCGAGGCCGATCCGGTCGAGGGCGGCAGGCAGGCGGTGGCCGAGGTCTATCGCAACCTGTCGGCGGTCGGCTCGCGGCCGCTCGCCATCACCGACAACCTCAATTTCGGCAATCCCGAGCGTCCCGAGATCATGGGCCAGCTTGTCGGCTGCATCCGCGGCATCGGCGAGGCCTGCCGCGAACTCGACTTCCCCGTCGTCTCCGGCAACGTCTCGCTCTACAACGAGACGAACGGCCGGGCGATCCTGCCGACCCCGACCATCGGCGGCGTCGGCGTGCTCGACGACTTCCAGGCGAGCGTCTCCATCGCCCCGAAGACCGAGGGCGAGCAGGTCTTCCTTCTCGGCGCGACGAAGGGCTGGCTCGGCCAGTCGGTCTATCTGCGCGACATCTGCGGCCGGGAGGAGGGCGCCCCGCCCCCCGTCGACCTCCTGGCGGAGCGCCGCCATGGCGAGTTCGTGCGTGCGCTGATCGGGCAGGGGCTGCTGCGCTCGTGCCACGACCTCTCCGACGGCGGGCTGCTGGTGGCGCTGGCGGAGATGTGCATGGCGTCCCGCATCGGCCTGACGGTCGAGACCCTGTCGCACGACCTGCCGGCCCACGCCTTCTGGTTCGGCGAGGATCAGGGCCGCTACGTCATCACGGTCCGCGCCGACGACGTCGACGCCCTCGCCACCCAGGCGGCCGGCGCCGGCGTCGAGCTGACGCGGCTGGGTGTCACGGGCGGACCTGCGTTGATTGTCCCGGGCGAGGAACCCATATTGGTCGAGGACTTGGCGCAAGCCTACGAGTCGTGGCTGCCGGCCTACATGGCGCGCGCGGCCTGAACCGGAGACACCAGCCCATGCCGATGGCCGCTGCCGATATCGAGCGGATGATCAAGGAAGCGCTTCCCGACGCTCGCGTCGAGATCAAGGACCTGGCGGGCGACGGCGACCACTATGCCGCCACCGTCGTGTCGGAGGCTTTCCGCGGCAAGTCCCGCGTGCAACAACATCAGCTTGTCTATGCCGCCCTCAAGGGCAAGATGGGCGGCACCCTGCATGCGCTGGCCCTTACGACCGGCGCGCCCACCTGACGTCTTGAGCGGACCTTGAACCCGCAAGCGAGAGAACCATGACGACACCAGCTCACGACAAGATCGATGCCGAGGTGAAGGGCAATGACGTGGTGCTTTTCATGAAGGGCACGCCGCAATTCCCGATGTGCGGGTTCTCGGGTCAGGTGGTCCAGATCCTCGATTACCTCGGCGTGCCTTACAAGGGCGTCAACGTCCTCGACGCGGACGACATCCGCCAGGGCATCAAGGACTATTCCAACTGGCCGACCATCCCCCAGCTCTACGTCAAGGGCGAGTTCGTCGGCGGCTGCGACATCACCCGCGAGATGTTCCAGTCGGGTGAACTGGTTGAACTGATGAAGACCAGCGGCATCGCGGTCCGCCAGCCGGCCGGCTGATCGGGTCTCCGGGCTTGCCTGCCCCGCGTGTCGCGCGGCGGCCTGCCCGGATGTTGCCATGATCGGCTGCAATTGGGATAAGGCATCGGGTGCGACGTTTTGTGCACCCGATCCGTCGCGCGGCCCCCCGCCGTGCAGTCCGGGCCTCACAAGGCCAGCCCATGGTCGCCGACGGCGGCCGCAAGCCGGGACCACGTCTCTCCGCATGACCTTCGCCGTTCCCCGCCCGCGCACACTGGTCGCCATGCTCGGCCTCTTGGTCGCGACGACCCCCGTGGCGCTCGGGCAGCAGTCGCTGGGCTATCAGGGCGGTGCGACCAGCCTCGGCGGCGGCATCGGCCAGCCCCTCAACCTTCTGTCCCCGACCTTCGTCGCCCCGCCGCCGCGTCCCGGTGCGCCGCGGGCCGGTGGTCCGGTCCCGGGGGCCGTGCAGGCTCCCGCCGCGTCGGCCATGATGACTGCGCCGCTGCCGCTGCCGCGTCCGGCCTCCGCTCCGCAGACGGTGATCACGCAGGCGAGCGCGCCGGTAGCCGTCGCCGCGTCGGCCATCCCGACCACTCCGCAGCAGACCCTCGCCCAGGCGGGCCCGCACGCCGCCGAAGCGACCCAGCCGCCGCTGCTGCGTCCCTCCATGGATGACTGGCCGCAGGACGAGGATCGCGGCCGCGTCATCATCCCCGGCGCCTATGAGCGGCCCCGGCCCGCGCCGGCGACCGCGATCGAGGCCATCGCGGCCGCGGCTCCGCAGCAGGGCAGGCCTCAGGCCGAGGCGGCGCTGCCCGGCCGCGCCGTGTCCTTCGCAGCGCCCGTTCCCCTGGTACGGCCCGGCGCGACCTCCGTCGTCGCCATGACGCCGACCGGCCCGGCCGGCACCGTTCTGGCTTCCGCATCCTCGACGCCCGTGACCCTCAGCAACCAGGGCACCGCCACCACCATGGTCGTCCCGTCGGCGCCTGCCGGGAGCATCCCCGGCGCGCAGCAGGCGGTGATCGTCTCGCCGACGCCGGCGCGCGGACCTGTTCTTGCAGCGCTGCCGCCCGACGGCGGTTCGCGCGACTGGCCGCGCTACGTGCCGGGCGCCCGCGGAACCGACCGCAATCTCGGCATTGCCGGCGAGCGCGTGATGCCCGATCCCGGCGTGCCGCTGACCTGCCTTCCGGCTCCCGTACGGCGCGCCCTCAACGAGATCGCCCTGCGCTTCGGCCCGGTCCTCGTGCGCTCCACCCACCGCGGCAACGGCATGTTCGTGCGCACCGACGCCTGGCGCGGCTCCTATCACCGCGACTGCCGCGCCGCCGACTTCCGCGTCTCCGGCAATCCCTCGGCGATCCTCGCCTTCCTGCGGGCCCGCCACGATCTCGGCGGCGTCAAGCGCTACCGCAACGGTCTGTTCCACGTCGACAACGGCCCGCGCCGGTCCTGGTGACGGCGTCGGGACCATGGCTGCAGCCCTGATTCATTCGCCGGCCTGATCCGCCCATCATTTCCCTGAATTTGCCTGTTGCGGCTTTCCCGGCCACCTTCCGCTGCCCTTTGGTCAGGAGGAACGGATGCTGCTCGTCGGAATGCTGGACAGTCCCTATGTGCGCCGCGCCGCCATCGCCGGCACGGTGCTTGGAATTGCCTTCGAACACCAGTCCGTGTCGGTGTTCCGGCACATGGAGCGGTTCCGGGCCATCAACCCGCTGATCAAGGCGCCCTCGCTGGTCGCCGACGACGGCACCGTGCTGATGGAATCGCAGCTCATCATCCAGCACATGGAGGACGTGGCCGGGAAAAGCCTCCGGCCAGCCGACGCCGCGGCGCGCCTCGGCGACCTCCGGGCGACGGCGCTCGCCATCGTCACCTGCGAGAAGGCCATCGCCATCGAGTACGAGCGCAAGCGCCCCGAGGCGATCCGCTACGCGCCGTGGCTGGAGAGGGTCGCCGAGCAGTTGCAGGAGGCGCTGGCAGCCCTCGACATGATCGCCAGTGAGCGGTGGAAGACCCTGCCGGCCCCCTGGACGCACGGCGCCATCGGCGCGGCGGTGGCCTGGGGCTTCATCCGCTTCACCATTCCCGACGCGGTGGCCGCGAACGCCTTACCGGCGCTCGCCGCCCATGCGACGCGCTGCGAGGCGACGGAGGTCTTCAAGCACTGGCCGATCGACCGCGAGAGCCCGTGAGGATGCCGGCAGACGGTGGCCGGCCGCTGTGCATTCGTTTGTATCTTATAGTTGACAAACCATCGCCTGTAGCCTATAAGATACATAGTGATCAAAGTCAGCCAGACGGCGGTTTTCTCGCGGTGGTTCCGTGACTTGCGGGATCCCGTGGCGCGTGCCCGCATCATGGTCAGGATCGATCGCCTTGCGCTAGGCAACCCCGGCGATGTCGAACCGGTCGGGGACGGCATCTCGGAACTGCGGGTTCACCACGGTCCCGGCTATCGGATCTACTTCCTGCGTCGGGGAGACGAGATCGTCATTCTGCTGTGCGGCGGAGACAAGTCCACGCAGGCGAGGGACATCAGGAGGGCGAGGGAACTTGCCCTGGAGGAACGGTAGGTCATGGCTCTTGAAACCCGCCCCTGGGATACGTCGGAGCATCTCGACAGCTCCGAGGCCATCGCCGCCTATCTCGAGGCTGTTCTCGAGGACGGTGATCCCGCTCTCTTCACCCATGCGCTGGGGCAGGTGGCGCGGGCGAGGGGCATGAGCCAGATCGCCAGCGAGGCAGGCCTGTCGCGCGAGGCGCTCTATCGCGCGCTGAGCCGCGACGGTGATCCCCGCCTCAGCACGCTGACCGGCGTCATGAAGGCCATGGGCCTGCGGATAGCCGTGGAGCCCATCTCCGACTAGCGCCGCCTTTTTTCGAGGAGCCGGGCCATCAGTTCTGAGAATCGATATTCCCCAACGCAAAAAGGCCGCCCGGTGGGCGGCCTTTCCGTCTCTGCCGGAGCAGGAAGCAATCAGCGCGAATAGAACTCGACGACCAGCGAGGGTTCCATCTGCGTGGGGTAGGGAACCTCGGAGAGGGTCGGCACGCGCGACAGCTTGGCGGTGCCCTTGCCATGGTCGACGTCGAGATAATCCGGCACGTCACGCTCGCCCGACTGGACGGCTTCCATGAACAGGATCATCTGGCGCGAGGTGTCCTTCACCTCGATCACGTCACCGATCTTCACCTTGTAGGAGGGGATGTTGACGCGGCGACCGTTGACCTTGATGTGGCCGTGGTTGACGAACTGGCGGGCGGCGAAGACGGTCGGCACGAACTTGGCGCGATAGACCACCGCGTCGAGGCGGCGCTCGAGCAGGCCGATCAGGTTCTCGCCGGTGTCGCCCTTCACGCGGACGGCCTCGGTGTAGGTGGCGCGGAACTGCTTCTCGGAAATGTTGCCGTAGTAGCCCTTGAGCTTCTGCTTCGCCTTCAGCTGGGTGCCGAAGTCGGAGACCTTGCTCTTGCGGCGCTGGCCGTGCTGGCCGGGGCCGTATTCGCGCTTGTTGACCGGGCTCTTCGGACGGCCCCAGATGTTCTGGCCCATCCGGCGGTCGATCTTGTATTTGGCAGCGTGACGCTTCGACATCGCGTGTCCCTTATTCGTTTGCGTTCGATAGGAGACGCGCCCTCCTCTTACCCCTCGCGGGATACGACAGATCGACCATGAAGGTTGATCGCGGGTGCGCAAACCTGCCGCATCGCCGTGAAGCGATCCGTCAGGAAGCGGCGTCCATAGCCGCGACACCCTCGAATGTCAATGAAGCGGCAGCGGCTCGACGCGGGTTTCGGGCAGGCCGAAGCGCGAAAAAACCTGGGCGAGGCGCGAAACGGCCCCGCCGCCCGTGAGCAGCGCGAGCGCTCCCTGCGGCGTGGCGGCATCGGAGCGCGCCGGCCCGAGGATCTGCGTCATCCGGCGGGCGATGGCCGGCGCCGGGTCGATCCACTCCACTGGCCATGGCGCCAGCGCGCGGAAGATGTCGGCGAGCAGCGGATAGTGGGTGCAGGCGAGCGCCACGGCATCGGTGCGCCGGCCGCCGTCCTCGACAAAGCAGGGTGCGATCTCGGCCGCGATGGCCGCCGTGTCGGCCGGCTCGCCGCGCATGGTGGCCTCGGCGAGACCGGCGAGGCGGGGCGATCCGACGAGGGTGACGGCGCAGCCTGCGCCGAATTCTGCGACGAGCGCCTTCGTGTAGTCGCGCGCCACCGTTCCCGGCGTCGCCAGCACGCTGACCATGCGGCTCGCCGAGCGCTCGCAGGCTGGCTTGATGGCCGGCACGGTGCCGACGAAGGGCAGGTCGAAACGGGCGCGCAGGTGGGGCAGCACCAGGGTCGAGGCGGTGTTGCAGGCGATCACCACACAATCCGGCCGGTGGGCGTCGATCAGCCGCTCCATCACGGCGAGGACGCGGGCGACGAGATGGTCCTCGGAAAGACCGCCATAGGGAAAGGCGGCGTCATCGGCGCAATAGACGAAGCGCGCGTCCGGGCGGGCGCGGACGAGTTCGCGATGGACGGTGAGCCCGCCGAGACCGGAATCGAAAACGAGAATAGTCGGGGGCCGGGTGGCGAGGTCCGCGCGCGGGAGAAGCTTCAGTTTCATGCCGGCCAGGGGGTCGAAGGCGATACGCATCACGCACCTTCAGAAAGGACTTGCACGCAGGAACGGGCGGAATTCTGGCGGCAAAGCGTTAAGGTTTAGCAGGCGTGTCGGTTTCCATCCGGAACAACGCAGATGCGCGCCGGTGCGGCGTTGACGGGGCAGGGGTTCGCGTCCATTCAATCGTTCAAAATCAACGGGAGGACGAGCATGCACCAGACACCGAAGCCCTATGAGCTGGCGAAGCGCCTGCGCGCCGGCGAGAGCCTGTTCACCGCCTGGATGAGCATGCCCGAGCCGCTGATCGCCGATCACGTCGCGCGCGAGGGCTTCGACGCCGTCACCTTCGACATGCAGCACTCCTCCATCGACCTCCTGTCGGCGATGCGCGGCATCTCGGCCGTCAACCATGCCGGCAAGCCGGCCGGCGTTCGCATCGCGCTCGACGCATTCGGCGACGGCGCGCGGCTGCTCGACGTCGGCGCCGAGATTATCATCGCGCCGATGATCAACTCGGTGGCGGACGCGCAGAAGTTCGTCTCGGCGGTCAAATATCCGCCGCTCGGCGGCCGCTCCTGGGGCGGCAACCGCTTCCAGCAGCTCACCGGCATGAATCCGCAGGATTATCTGCGTCAGGCCAACGAGATGACCGTCACCCTCGCGATGATCGAGACGACGGCGGCGCTGGCCGCGGTGGACGACATTCTCGCCGTGCCGGGCATCGACGGCGTCTTCGCCGGCCCCTCCGACCTTTCCATCACGCTCCTGAAGGGCGAGAAGCTCGACCCGAACCATCAGGTGGTGAAGGACGCTTTTGCCACGATCATGGCGGCGGCGAAGAAGGCCGGAAAGCTCACCGGCTGCTACGCCCCGAGCCCGGAACGGGCGAAGGAGCTCGCCACCGAAGGCTGGGGTTTCATCACTCTGATCAACGACAGCCTGATGGTGCGCGGCGGCGCGCAGACCGCATTGAAGGTCGTGCGCGGCTGACGGATTGTCCTCGTCTCGAGGCCGGCGATTGACCGGCCTCAAGGCGCGGGACCGCCGGGCTATGCGAAGAGAAGCTGCCCCCGATCTCCTGGGTGGAGCTTTTCCATGCGCAATCTCTTCATTCTGATGTTCATGCTGGCGGCGACCGTGTTCGCCGGTGCCTTCATGGTCGTCGTGGTCGCAACCCCGTCGCTCTACGACAAGGGCATGTCCACCATTCCGGTGGCCGCTGGCCTCGGCGTGCTGCTGGCCATCCCGGTAGCCTGGTTCGTCGCCCGGGCCATCAACCAGGCGTCGAAGCCGGCCTGACGCTCAGCCGAGCGCCTTCAGGAAGCCTGCAAAGCGCATCAGCCCTTCCGGCCAGGGACCGTGGCCGGACGCGGTGTTGATGTGGCCGGCATCGCCGGCATCGGCCACCGCCGAGCCCCAGGAATAGCCGAAGTCCTCGGCGCGCTGATAGGCGCAATGGGGATCGGTGCGGCTCGCCACCAGCACCGACGGGAAGGGCAGGGGATCGCGCGGGATCGGCGCGAAATGGCGCTCGATTTCCGGGATGTTGGCGTGATCCTCGATGTCGGGGAGGCCGACGAGAAAGCCGCCGGCGACCAACCCCTTGGGAAAGAGCGGCGCGGCGTGGGCAATCGTCACCACGCCCAGCGAATGGCCGACAAGGATGACGGGACGCGAGCAGGAGGCGACGGCGGTGGCGAGGTTATCGACCCAGCGGTCCTTGTCGGGCTTGTGCCAGTCGCCGAGATGGACGCGCCGGGCCGTGGGCAGCTTCGCCTCCCAGCGGGACTGCCAGTGATCCTCGGCGGAATTGGTGTAGCCGGGAACGATGAGGATGTCGGCGTCGGCAGTGCGCATCAGGCTAGTCCGGAATCACGGGAATGCCTTCCAGCCGCGCGGCTGAAATCAGGGCCCGATCGAGTGTGGCGAGCGGCAGGCCGGCCCTCATGGCCGCGTCGAGGTAGCTGGCATCGTAAGGGCTGAGCCGGTGGCGGCGAGATAGGCGTTCGATGGCGTCGAAGCAATGGCCTGCCTGCAGATCGAGGGTCTGCACGGCGATGAAAGCGAGTGTCTCCAGTGCCTGATCCGCGGCACCCTGGCCGATGGCGCCGCGCTGAACCTTGCGGCGGAAGACGTGCATGACTTCGAGTGCCCAGATCGGTGGCACGACGAGGCCGGGGAGCGTGAGTACCGCGAGATGGGTCGCAGAAAATTCGCCACGCTCGTCCGGGGACAGTGCTGCCACCGTGATCGAGGCATCGAGGACCGCACTCACCGGCGGCCTTCGTCGCGCAGTTCCCGAATCTCGTCGAGGGTGAACGTCACGCCCTCTTCCTTGAACCGCTTGCGAACAGCCTCGATCCGCCGGCGCAGTTCGTCGGGATCATGCCGACGCTGGATCGGAACGATCTGCACGAAGGGTTCCCCGCGCTTTGTCACGATGACCTCCTCGCCGGCGGCCGCCCGCTCGGCAAGCGCAGAGAACTGGTTCTTGGCCTCGAGAATGCCGACCTTCATGACCGCGCTCCGATCTGGCTAGCTTGCTGGCCAGATTAGCATGCAAGGCGCCCGGCCGTCACGCTTCGCCGAAAACCCGCTGGAAGATGGTGTCGACGTGCTTCAGATGGTAGCCGAGGTCGAACTTCTCCTCGAGCTCGGCCTCGGAGAGCGCCGCGCGCACCTCCGGATCGGCCTTGAGCAGGGTGAGGAACTCGCCCTCGCCGCGCCAGACCGGCATGGCGTTGCGCTGGACCAGCCGGTAGGAATCCTCGCGGGAGACGCCCTTCTGGGTCAGCGCCAGCAGGACGCGCTGGGAATGGACGAGGCCGCCGAGCCGGTCGAGGTTCTTCTGCATCTGGGCGGGATAGACCAGCAGCTTGTCGATGACGCCGGTGAGGCGAACCAGCGCGAAGTCGAGGGTGACGGTCGCGTCCGGGCCGATCATGCGCTCCACCGAGGAGTGCGAGATGTCGCGCTCGTGCCAGAGCGCCACGTTCTCCATGGCCGGCAGCGCCATGCCGCGGACGAGGCGGGCGAGGCCCGTGAGGTTCTCGGTCAGCACGGGATTGCGCTTGTGCGGCATTGCCGAGGAGCCCTTCTGGCCCTCGGAGAAGAACTCCTCGGCTTCCAGAACCTCGGTGCGCTGCAGGTGGCGGATCTCGGTGGCGAGCCGCTCGATGCAGGAAGCGACGACGCCAAGGGTTGCGAAGAACATAGCGTGGCGGTCGCGCGGGATGACCTGTGTCGAGACCGGCTCGACCTTCAGGCCCATGGCCTTCGCCACATGCTCCTCCACCCGCGGGTCGATCTGCGCGAAGGTGCCGACGGCGCCCGAGATGGCGCAGGTGCGCACCTCCTCGCGGGCCGCCTCGAGGCGGGCGAGGCAGCGGTCGAACTCGGCATAGGCCTGGGCGAGCTTGACGCCGAAGGTGGTCGGCTCGGCGTGGATGCCGTGCGAGCGGCCGATGGTCGGCGTCATCCGGTGCTCGAAGGCGCGGCGCTTCAGTGCCGCGAGCAGGGCTTTCGTGTCGGCAATGAGCAGATCGGAGGCGCGCACCAGCTGAACGTTGAAGCAGGTGTCGAGCACGTCCGAAGACGTCATGCCCTGGTGGACGAAGCGCGAATCCGGGCCGATGAACTCGGCGAGGTGGGTCAGGAAGGCGATGACGTCGTGCTTCACCTCGCGCTCGATGGCGTCGATGCGGTCGACGTCGAAGGTCACGTCCTTCGCCTTGGCCCAGATGTTGGCGGCCGATTCCTTCGGGATCACGCCGAGCTCGGCGAGGGCGTCGCAGGCGTGGGCCTCGATCTCGAACCAGATGCGGAACTTCGTCTGCGGGTCCCAGATGGACGTCATTTCGGCGCGGGAATAGCGCGGGATCATGGGACGGGCCTCGGCAGCACAGGGAAGGCTGCCCTCTAGCAGGGAAGGCGTCCGAGGACAATCAATCGGCCGGGCGATCAGCGCGCCGGCAGGGGCGTGGTCACCGCCATGTGGCGGACGTCACTGCCCTCGAAGCCCCGCCCGATCACCATGACCATGATCACCATGACGTCGACGCCGCTCTGTCCTCTTTGGCGCGGCGCCCGGTAGCCGATGACCTCGCGGAGTCGGTAGCCATGCGCCGTGTTGCGCCGGGCCGGAAGCCTGCGGTCCTCGTGGATCACCCGGCTTTCGCCCTTGTCGGTCAGCGTCAGGCGGAAGCCTGCGACCGGATCGCCGTTCACCTCGCCCATCGGAATGTCCGCGAGCGCGAGGGTGCTGGGCTCCTCGCTGTTCGGCAGATAGGTCCCGAGCCGGAACCTGAACCGGTTCGGCTCTTCGGTGACCTGGGCGATCGCCTGGCTGGCGAGCGTCTCGCCCGGCTCGGTGATGGGGGTGAGCATGGCCCGGGCACGCGAGGCCGCCTGCCGGCGCGCCGCGCCGATGGTGGCGTTCTCGTCGTCGATGCGGACATGGACGGGCGGCGTCGCGAATTCGTTCTTCTCGGTATCGATCAGGAAGATCGAGGCATAGGGAAAGCCGGAGCCGTCCTGGCGCCCGAATTCCTCGAAGGCGAAGCGCCGGCCGTCGGGGCTGAAGCCGAGAATGGCGAGGCTGGCGCTGTCGGCGGCCATCGCGGGCGCGCCGCAGACGAGGGCGAGAAGGACGAGGACGACGCGCATGGACCCGCTCCGGACTGCGCCGAGTGTCCCGGTGGTGGATGGCGGAACCAAGGCGGCTCAGCGCCGGTGAGCCCGCCAGAACAGCACCGTCACCAGGGCGGGCAGGGCGGCGCCCCAGGGCCACCACAGGCGGAAGGCGGTGGTAGCGAAGAGGTAGAGCGCCGCAGCCGTGCCGACGAGGTGGTGCAGCAGGTTCATGTCGCCGTCGTGGTCCTCGGCGAAGGCCATCGAGCGCGAATGGACGGCGAAGACGAGGCCGGGCACGACGAGCATGACCGCCAGTGTTCCGACGAAGGCGAGGCCGAGCCAGAAGGCGAGAGGCAGGGCCGCGAAGCGGGCGCGCAGCCGCTCCAGCAGCCACCACAACAGAGCGATGCCCGGCAGCAGCGGCAGGGACTGCAGGCAGACGACCGAGAGGCTGCGCCACGACGGCGCGTGGCCGGCGATCAGCGAGACGACGACGGCGGCGACGAAGGCGACGGCTGTGACGGCGAGCCCGGAGCGCAGCGCCCGCAGCCAGACACCGGGAACACCCGGACCCTTCGCCGGCGATCTCCGCTTCGCCGCCTTCGATGTCCCTGAACGCCGGCTGCGGGCCGGCCTCTTCCGGACCGGGCCGTCCGCGTCGCGGTCGAGGGTTGCGCTGTGAGTCGCCATGGCCCCGACGATAGCGTCGGCGGGTTGACGGGGACTGAATCGACCGCCCGCTTATCCCCATGGGCTCCGATGGCGCGATCCTTCGCAGGACAACCGGCCAATTTCGGCCGGCGGACCCTGCGAGGCTGCCCATGGCCTATTCCATCACCAACCACCGACTCATGCTCGACGGCGCGCCCGTCGCCTTCCGCCAGTCGCCGCACGGGGGGCGGCGGATGAAGCCGCTCTATCTTGTCATCCACTACACGGCCGGCCTGTCGACGCACTCTGCGGTGAGCTGGTTCCTCGATGCGAGGGCCAAGGCCTCGGCCCATCTGGTGCTGGGACGGCAGGGGGCCGTGACGCAGATGATGGCCTTCGATCGCACATGCTGGCACGCGGGGGTGAGCGCCTGGCAGGGTCTCGAGGGCCTCAACGGTCACTCCATCGGTATCGAGATCGTCAATGCGGGGCGCCTCGTGAAGGGCCCGGGCGGGCGCTGGCAGACCTGGACCGGCGAGCCGATCCCCGACGATCAGGTCGTTCTCGCCCGCCATCGCCACGAGCGCGAGGAGACCAGCTGGCATGCCTATGCGCCGGAGCAGATCGCCGCTGTGGTGGCCATTGGCGCGGCGCTGCACGAGGCCTACCGGTTCCGCGACGTGCTGGGACACGAAGACATCGCGCCGCGCCGCAAGGTCGACCCCGGTCCGGCCTTTCCGCTGAAGGCGGTCGCCGCGCGCATCCTGGGGCGGGGATAAGTCCGGCAATGTTAGGCAGTTCACGGAAAGTTGAGGCAGGCCTCGCGGTTGCCGCCAGCCTCATTCTGCTCGCCATGGCCGGCCTTGGGCCGGCCGCGTCACACCATGGTGCCGCGGGCCGTCTCGGCGGCCTCGCGGATGGCCGTGATGTTGGCGGCATAACCCGCCGGGCCGCCCTTGAAGACGGCGGAGCCAGCGACCAGCACGTCGGCGCCTGCGGCGGCGACGAGGCGGGCGGTGGCGGGGGTCACGCCGCCATCCACCTCGATGAGGATGTCGCGGCCGGCCGTCATCTGCCGGATATGGGCGATCTTCTCGACCTGGCTCGCGATGAAGGCCTGGCCGCCGAAGCCGGGGTTCACCGACATGACCAGCACGAGATCCACGAGGTCGAGGACGTAGTCGAGGGCGCTGGCGGGCGTTGCCGGGTTCAGCGAGACGCCGGCCTTCTTGCCCATGGCACGGATCGCCTGCAGCGAGCGGTGCAGGTGCGGGCCGGCCTCGGCGTGGACGGTGATGACGTCGCAGCCGGCCTTCGCGAAGGCCTCAAGATAGGGGTCGGCCGGGGCGATCATCAGGTGGACGTCGAAGACCTTGGCCGAGTGCGGCCGCAACGCCTTCACCACATCGGGGCCAAAGGTGATGTTCGGCACGAAATGGCCGTCCATGACGTCGAGATGGATCCAGTCGGCGCCGGCGGCGTCCACGGCGCGGATCTCCTCGCCGAGCTTCGAGAAGTCGGAGGCGAGGATCGAGGGGGCGATCAGGATGGGGCTGGTCATGCGCGCGAAGTCCTCGCTGGAAGCCGTTGCGCGGCGGGTAGCATGGGCGCAGGTGCGCGGGCAATGAGGGGCTGCCATCGCTTGCGGTCGGCGGGCCGCCCCGGCAATGTTGCACCGCCCCCAAAGACGTACGGCTGCGGCGACAGGTTCATGACTGACATTCACGACGTTCTCGTTCTCGGTGCCGGCATGGTCGGCGTCTCGACGGCGCACCATGCCCGCATGCGCGGGCTCAACGTGGTCCTCATCGACAGGCGCGAGCCGGGCGAGGAGACGAGCTTCGGCAATTCCGGCGTCATCGACGGCGGCAATCTCTACCCCGTGGCCATGCCGCGCGACGTGCCGACGCTGTTCCGTCACGCGCTGAACCGCCAGACCGCCTCGCACTATCATCTCGGCGCCCTGCCGCAGGTGGCCCGCTGGATGTTCGACTACTGGCGCTGGTCGGCGCCGGAGAAGCTTGAGGAGACGGCGCGGGTCATGCGGCCCTTCTTCGCCCAGGCCGTCGAGACCCACCGCGAGCTCATGGCGGTCGCCGGCGCCGAGCGCTATTTCCGCCAGACCGGCTGGCTGGAGCTCTACCGCCGCCCCGAGAGCCTCGCGGCGCAGGACCGGCGCCTCGCCCTGTCGCGTGAATACGGCATCGACAACGTCAAGCTCACCCACGCCGAGACGCTGGAACTGGAGCCGCATCTGAAGGGCACCTTCGCAGGGTCCATCTGGTGCAAGGGCGCCGACACGGTGTCGAGCCCCGGCGGCGTCACCAAGGCCTATGCGGAGGCCTTCGTGACGCAGGGCGGGCGCTTCGTCATCGGCGATGCGATGACGCTGGAGAAGGTGACCGGCGGCTATCGCGTGCAGACGGCCGACGGTCCGGTCACGGCGCGGCAGGTGGTCGTCGCCCTCGGCATCTGGTCGAAGGCGCTGGTGGCGAAGTTCGGCTATTCCGTGCCGCTTTCGGCCAAGCGCGGCTATCACCGGCACTACAAGCCCGCCGGCAACGCCTTCCTCAACCGGCAGGTCTGCGACGAGGACGTCGGCTACGTCCTCTGCCCGATGGAGCAGGGCATCCGGCTGACGACGGGCGTCGAGATCGCGCTGCCCGAGGCGCCATCGACCCCGGTGCAGGTGGAGCGGGCGTTCCGCTCGGCCCGCGACCTGTTCGACCTCGGCGAGCCGGTCGAGGCCGAGCCGTGGATGGGGCGGCGGCCGGCGACGCCGGATTCGCGGCCCGTCGTCGGGCCGGCTCCCCGCCACGAGGGGATGTGGTTCGCCTTCGGGCACGGTCACTGGGGCTTCACGCTCGGCCCCGCCACCGGCAAGGCGCTCGCCATCGCCATGCAGGGCGCGCCGCAGCCGCTCGATCTCTCGCCCTACCGCATCGACCGCTGGAAGCAGCCGGCCTGAGGCGGCTCTCAGACGCTGAGGTCGAAGAGGCGCAGAGCCGGGGCCGGCATGGCGCCGTTGCGCGAGGGCCGGGCGACGTCCACCGCGGGCACGTCGTTCGCCTGTTCGGCGGATGCCAGCGAGCCGCCGAGCACGACGGCCGGCGCAATGGCGCGGCCGGCGCGCGAATCGAGCTGCTCCTGTTTTGCAGGGTCGCCGGTGACATTTTCCGGGTTCAGCCCCCGCCGCGCATCGCTGACGTCGGCGCTGGTGGTGCAGACAAAGCCGTTGACCATCTCGATCATGGGTCGATGCGTCCGTTCGAAGTTCCCATTCCCCAAGGTCAGCCATGGCAGAAGGGTGGCGCCGTGGCCAGCGTAGCCTCCGGGCGTGGTGTGCCGGGCGTGCAGGCGATCCCGTCAATTGTCCGGATCCGGGGCATCGACAGGCATCCGGAGGCATGGCTTAGTCGGGCTGTCGCACGTCTGGATGGATCCGCATGTCCTTCGAAACCTGGCTCGCCTTCGTCGCCGCCTCCGCCATCCTGCTGGTCATTCCCGGCCCGACCATCCTGCTCGTCGTCTCCTATGCGCTGGGACGTGGGTGGAAGACCGCCTTTCCGATGGCCGCCGGGGTGGCGCTCGGCGATTTCACCGCCATGACCCTGTCGATGCTCGGCATCGGCGCGCTACTGGCGACGTCGGCGACGGTGTTCACCGCGCTCAAGTGGATCGGCGCGGCTTATCTCGTCTGGCTCGGCATCAAGCTGTGGCGCGCCGGCGGGGCGCTTGCCGCGGAACCGCGGCAGGATGCGGCCTCCAGCCCCAAGATGCTGGGCCATGCCTGGCTGGTCACGGCGCTCAACCCGAAGAGCATCACCTTCTTCGTGGCGTTCCTGCCGCAGTTCCTCGACCCCAGGGCCGATTTCTGGATGCAGATGGCGATTTTCGAGGCGACGTTCCTGACGCTCGCCTTCGCCAATGCCCTCGGTTACGCGCTGGTCGCCTCGCGAGCCCGCAAGGCCGTGCGCGATCCGCGGACCATCGGTGTGGTCAACAAGATCGGCGGCTCGATGCTGATCGGCGCGGGGGTCGCAACGGTCGCGATGCGCGCAGGGCAGAACTGAGGCTCAGCGCGGACCGAAGGACTGCTTCCAGGACGGCAGGGCGCCGGGGAAGGGCAGGGCCTCCGCCTCATAGACGGCGCGCGCGCAGGCCCGCGCCAGCACCGAGGCCGCCGTCGCGCCGATCACCGCCATGTCGCGGGCATAGTCCTCGACCGGCCTTGCGCCGGTGGCCGCGGCGAAGACCGTGTCGCCGTCGAGCGGCGTGTGGATCGGGCGGATGGCGCGGCCGAGCCCGTCCTGCGCCATGACGGCGAGATGCATCGCCTGGCCCTTGTCGAGCACTGCATCGGTGACAACGAGGGCGATCGTCGTGTTCTCCGGACGGGCGCCCTTCAGCTTGATGGCGCCGGCATCGGCGGGCCAGGGGGAGGGCAGTCCGAGGCCGCCGAATTCCGCGCCGACCTCGTCGGTCGCCGCCCAGAACCGGCCGCTCGACCCGATGGTGGCGCTGCCGACCGCATTGACGATGACGATGGCGCCAACCCGGTGGCCCGTCGGCGCGAGCGCCGAGGCCGAGCCGATGCCGCCCTTGAGGTCGGCCGTGGTCGCGCCGGTGCCGCCGCCGACGGTGCCGAGGGCGACGGGGCCGGCGGTCGCCGCCGCTGCTGCCTGATAGCCGAGGTCGCGATAGGGCGAGAAGCGGCCCCAGGCCTTGTCGCCGCCGCTCAGGAGATCGAAGACGATGGCGCCGGGCACGATAGGCACCCTCATTGGGCCTATCGCGAAACCGCGGCCATTCTCGGCCAGCCAGGCGCTGACCCCGCCGCAGGCGTCGAGCCCGAAGGCCGAGCCGCCGGAGAGCACCACGGCATCGACGGTCTGCACCGTCCTGTCGGGGCGCAGCAACTCGGTGTCGCGGCTGCCGGGCGCGCCGCCGCGCACGTCCACGGCGCAGACGGTGGGCTCGTCGAAGATGATCGCGGTCGTGCCGGTGGCGCGGGCGGGATCGGTGGCGTGCCCGACCTTGAGGCCGGGAATGTCGGAGAGGGTGTTGGATGCCATGCTCATCACGGCGGATCACGCCTGTGCGATTGGTCCATGTCAACGCTTTCGCTCGTCCCCTCCGACATATAGACAAACCCGAATGGCTCGCCGCAGGCCGGCAGCCGCGCGCATGGCGGAACGTGAATGCCCGACGTCACCCTCACCGCGGCCCTGATCGCGGGCCTCGTGAGTTTCCTGTCGCCCTGCGTCCTGCCGCTGGTGCCGCCCTATCTCGTCTATCTGACGGGCGCGACGCTCGACGATCTCGCGGATACCGAGGCGAACCCGGCCCTGGTCCGGCGGGCTGTCCTGCTGGCGCTGGTCTTCGTCGCCGGGTTCACGACCGTGTTCGTGGCCATGGGCGCCTCCGCATCGCTCATCGGCGCCTATGTGCGCATGTACTCGGCGACGCTGTCGATGCTGGCGGGCGTCGTCATCATCGTCATGGGCCTGCATTTCCTCGGGCTGTTCCGCATCCCGTTGCTGTACCGGCAGGCCAAGGTCCACATGGCGCCGCCCAGGGCCGGCCCGGTCGGCGCCTATCTCATGGGGCTTGCCTTCGCCTTCGGCTGGACGCCCTGCATCGGTCCCGTGCTGGCGGCGATCCTGGCGGTGGCCGCTTCGGAACTGACCATCCACAAGGGCGCGGGACTGCTGGCGGTCTATTCGCTCGGTCTCGGCATTCCCTTCGTGCTGGCGGCCTTCGCCATCAAGCCCTTCCTGCGGTTCGCCGCCGCCATCCGCCATCGTCTGCGCGTCATGGAGATGGTGATGGGCGGCCTGCTCGTGCTGACGGGCTTCGCCTTCCTCACCGGCCAGATGTCAACGATGGCCTTCTGGCTGCTGGAGACCTTCCCGGCGCTCGGGGCGATCGGCTAAGCGGCGCCTCGGCGCCGGCCGGCCCTTTCTGCACCTTGTACGGGCTCTGTGGCGTGCTCGTCCCCGCCTTCGGGGCGACGTTCTATGGAAAAACCCGCCCGGATCGCTCCGGGCGGGTCTTGCGTTGGTCGATCGGGTCGTCAGAACGGCATCAGTTCTCGAAGTAGGAGACCTTGCCGTCCGGGCCGGCGCGCCAGGAGTACATCACGTAGTCGGCGCGGGTGATGTCGCCCTTCTTGTCGTAGGAAATGTCGCCGATCACCGTCTTGAAGACGTGGCCGGTGCGCATGAACTCGGCGATCTTGCGCGGGTCGACCGAGTTGGTGGCGACAGCCGCCTGCTGCATGATCTGCACGGCCGCGTAGCTGTAGAGCGTGTAGGCCTGCGGCTCGAACCGACGGGCGGTGCGGAACTTCTCGACGATGGCGCGCGCCTCGGGACGGTTGCGCGGGTCCGGCGGGAAGGTCATGAGCGTGCCGGTGGCGCCGGGGCCGGCGATGGCGGCGAACTCGTTGTCGGCGATGCCGTCACCCGACATCATCGGGGCGTTGAGGCCCTGGTCGCGCATCTGGCGGACGATCAGGCCACCCTCGGTGTGCAGGCCGCCCCAGTAGACGACGTCGACATTGGCCGCCTTGAGCTTGGAGATCAGCGCCGAGAAGTCCTTCTCGCCGGTGTTGACTGCTTCGTAGATGACCTCCTTGAGGCCGGCGGCGTTCATCGCCTTCTGCGTCTCGTCGGCGAGGCCTTTGCCGTAGGTCGTCTTGTCGTGGACGATTGCGACGCGCTTGCCGGCGAACTGGCGGGCGAGATAGGCGCCGGCCACCGCGCCCTGCTGGTCGTCGCGACCGCAGGTGCGGAAGACGTTCCACAGGCCGCGCTCGGTCAGGCGCGGGTTGGTCGAGGCCGGCGAGATCGCCAGCACGCCGTTCTCGGCATAGACTTCCGAGGCCGGAAGGCTGACGCCGGAGTTGAAGTGGCCGACGACCCATTTGACGCCGTCGCCGACGAACTTGTTGGCGACACTGACGCCCTGGCGGGGATCGGACACGTCATCGCCGACCGACAGGACCAGTCGCTGGCCGAGGATGCCACCGGCCGCGTTGATGTCTTCGACGGCCTGCTCGACACCGTGGCGCAACTGGGCGCCGAACGATGCGTTCGGACCCGTGATCGGGCCGGCGACACCGAGACGGATCTGCGCCTGGGCGGGAACCGCCAGGGCGAGACCCAGACCGAGCGTCAGCCCGGCGAGGAGTTTGGTCTTCATCTCTCATCCTTCCCAAGAGGGGTCACGTGGTGGCCGAGGCCGCCGCGGAGAACGGCGCAAGCCGTCCTTAGCGAGGATCGAACACCCTTTTCAGGGACTTGTCAGCCCATCCGAAGACATCTGATGTCGCATCAGGTGTTGTCCGGAGGGGAGGACAGCGGGGCCGGCCGTTCCACCCAGGTGAGGGGGCCGGTGCGTTCGTAGAGCCACCAGTACTGGTGCGCCATCTGGCCGGCGCGCGTCATGCGCCAGGCCAGGAGCCCGATCGCCGTCACGACGATCGTGTCCACCACGTAGTAGCGAAGCGAGAGGAGCGTGCCCTCGAACAGGGCGAAATGGGCGAAGCGCACCGCCAGCCCGACGATCAGGAGATAGACGATCGTCTGCGGCACGTCGCGCCAGGTCTCGGCGCAGGCCTTGCCGGTCATGAAGGCGAGCCCGCCGCCAAGAATGAGCGTGACCAGCAGGAACAGCCAGATCGAGGGTTCCTCGTAGAGAATGCCCTGCATCAGTGCCGCCCTCCTTCGAGATAGGCGGCGCGCACCTCCTCGCGGGCGAGAAGCTCCTTGCCGGTGCCGGACATGGTCACGGTGCCGTTGACCAGGACATAGCCGCGGTGGGCGAGCTTCAGCGCGTGATAGGCGTTCTGCTCCACGAGGAAGACGGTGAGGCCCTCCTGCCGGTTGAGTTCGCGGATCGCGTTGAAGATGCCGGAGACGATGAGCGGGGCGAGGCCGAGGGACGGCTCGTCGAGCAGCAGCAGCTTCGGCCGGCTCATCAGGGCGCGGGCGATGGCCAGCATCTGCTGCTCGCCGCCGGACAGCGTGCCGCCGCGCTGGTCACGGCGCTCCTTGAGGCGCGGGAAGAGGGCGAAGACCTTCTCCAGGTCGTCGTCGAAGAAGGCGGGGTCGGTGAGGGACGCCCCCATCTGGAGGTTCTCATAGACCGACATGCGCGGGAAGATGCGGCGTCCCTCCGGCGACTGGGCGATGCCCATGCGCATGATCAGGTGCGTCGGCAGTCGCGTGATGTCCTGGCCGTCATAGACGATGGTGCCGCGGCGGGCCTGGGGCGAGCCGCAGATGGTCATCATCAGGGTCGACTTGCCGGCGCCGTTGGCGCCGATCAGCGTGACGATCTCGCCGCGGGCGACGTCGATGTCGATGCCCTTGAGCGCCTGGATCGAGCCGTAGAAGGTCTCGACGCCGCGGGCGGTGAGGAGCGCGGTCAAAGGCCCACCTCCGCCTCGACCTTCTCCACCTCTGAGTCGTCGACGCCCAGATAGGCGGCGATGACCTTCGGGTCCTCGCGCACCTCGGCCGGCGTGCCGTCGGAGATCTTGATGCCGTAGTCGAGCACGACGACGTGGTCGGAGATTTCCATGACGACGCTCATGTCGTGCTCGATCAGCAGGAGCGAGGTGCCGTGCTCCCTGCGGATGAAGCGCAGGAGCTCGTTGAGCACGAGGCTCTCGCGCGGATTGAGCCCGGCGGCGGGCTCGTCGAGGCAGAGAAGCTCCGGCTCCGTACACATGGCGCGGGCGATCTCCAGCGCCCGCTGCGGGCCGTAGGAAAGGTCGCCGGCCGGATCGTCGGCGCGGTCGGTGAGCCCGGTCTTGTCGAGCCAGTAGGCGGCCTTGTCGATGGCGGCCTTCTCGGCCCTCGCGTAGGACGGCAGGCCGAGAATCCCGCCGATCGACCAGGAGGAGGCCGTCATCAGCGGATTGTGCTGGGCCACCAGCAGGTTCTCCAGCACGGTCATGCCCGAGAACAGGCGGATGTTCTGGAAGGTGCGCGCGACCTTCGCCTCCTGGGCGATGCGGAAGTCCGGCAGGCGCTCGAGATACTGCTCGCCGCCGTCGGCATGACGCATGACGATGCGGCCCTGGCTCGGCTTGTAGAAGCCGGTGATGCAGTTGAAGACGGTGGTCTTGCCGGCGCCGTTCGGGCCGATGACGGCAGTGATGTCGCCGCGCCGCGCCTCGAAGGACAGGTCGTTGACGGCAACGAGGCCGCCGAAGCGCATCGTCAGGTGTTCGACGGTGAGGATAGCCTCGCTCATCCGTGGCCCTCCTTGACGTGGTCGGAGGAGACGGCACGCCGGCTCTTCAGGAAGGCGGTCGGCATGCGCGTCGAGACGAAGCCGCGCGGCTTCCAGATCATGATCGCCACCATGGCGAGGCCGAAGATGAGCATGCGGTACTGGACCGGGTCGAAGTCCCTGCCGAAGATCGCCTTCATCCAGTCGAGCTCGCGCAGAAGCTCCGTGCCGCCGATCATCGCCACGGCGGCGATGGCGGTGCCGACCAGCGATCCCATGCCGCCGAGAACGACGATGGCGAGGATCACCGCCGATTCCATGAAGGTGAAGCTCTCGGGCGAGATGAAGCCCTGCCGCGCGGCGAAGAAAGACCCGGCGAAGCCGCCGAACATGGCGCCGATGGCGAAGGCGGTCAGCTTGGTGTTGACCGTGTTGATGCCGAGGGAGCGGCAGGCGATCTCGTCCTCGCGCAGCGCCTCCCAGGCGCGGCCGACGGGCAGCTTGCGCAGCCGGTTCGACACCCAGGCGGTGAGCAGCGCCAGGCAGACGATGACGTAATAGAGGAAGATGGTGCGGTGGACGGGGGTGAATTCCAGGCCGAACGTCGCCGCGAAGCCCTTGTCGGAGGCGTTGAAGGGGATGCCGAAGAAGGAGGGCCGCGGGATGCTGGAAATGCCCTCGTAGCCGTTCGAGAAGGCCGTCCAGTTGATCAGGACGAGGCGGATGATCTCGCCGAAGGCCAGTGTGACGATAGCGAGATAGTCGCCTCGCAATCGCAAGACCGGGAAACCGAGCAGCACCCCCCAGAAGGCGGCGAGCAGCCCGGCGACGGGCAGGCAGATCCAGAAGGCCCAGACGCCGAGGCCCGGGAAGGTGGCGGGGATCACCTGCGTCGCCAGGATGGCGTAGGCATAGGCGCCGACCGCGTAGAAGGCGACATAGCCGAGGTCGAGCAGGCCGGCGAGGCCGACGACGATGTTCAGGCCCCAGGCCAGCATCACGTAGATGAGGATCTGGATGCCGAAATTGTCGATCCATTTCAGCGCGCCCGAGCTGCCGGTCAGCGACAGGATCATCATCGGATAGACGAAGAGGGCGACGAGGGCTGCCGGCGGAAGCCCGGCGGAGACGACGGCCGGCAGGCGGAACTTCACCCGCGGCGCCGGCGCCTCCTGCGAACGGGTGTGCAGGTAGAGAGATATGAGGAAGCGCCCGGCGCCGACGATGAGCACGACGAAGGCGATCAGGTCGTAGCGCGTCTCGACGATCAGCCGGTTCTGCATGTCCTGCGTCGTCTTGAAGCCGAGCAGGGGGCCGAACACGCCGAGCGCGATGATGGCGGCGAAGAGGGCCTCCTTCAGCGCGCGGGCGACGGGCGTCTGCACGCTGGCGGCCGATGCCGGGGACGGTTCGGAAACAGTCGTCACGCGCTCAGACCTTCTCGACGTCAGGCCGGCCGAGGATGCCCTGCGGCATGAAGATCAGGACGATGGCAAGGATGGAGAAGGCAGCGACGTCCTTGTATTCGACCGAGAAATAGGCCGACCAGAACACCTCGATGAGGCCGATCAGGAGACCGCCGAGAACTGCGCCGGGGAGGGAGCCGATGCCGCCCAGCACCGCGGCGGTGAAGGCCTTCACCCCCGGCGTGAAGCCGTCGGAGAAGTTCACGACGCCGTAATAGACGAGGTAGAGCGTGCCGGCGACGGCGGCCAGCGCCGCGCCCATCACGAAGGTGATGGAGATGGTGCGGTCGACGTCGACGCCGAGCAGGGCGGCCATCTTGCGGTCCTGCTCGCAGGCGCGCTGCGCGCGTCCGAGCGGGGTCTTGGCGACGACCCACCAGAAGACCCCCAGCAGCGCCGCCGTGACCACGACGATGAGGATCTGCTTGTAGGACAGCGTCACCTGGTAGCCGCCGGCGGCCGACAGCACGAAGACGTTGTTGAGGATCGGGTCGATGGCCTTGTTGCGCGGCCCCTGCGCCACCTGGACGAAGTTCGACAGCACGATGGACATGCCGATGGCGGAGATCAGCGGGGCGAGGCGGAACGAGCCGCGCAAGGGGCGGTAGGCGACGCGCTCGATGGTCCAACTGATCAGCGATGTGAAGACCATGGCGATGATGAGCACGATCATCAGGGCGATGAGGATGGAGCCGACGCCGAGCCAGGTCGTCAGGATCATCAGGGCGATGAGCGCGATGAAGGTGGAGACCATGAAGACATCGCCATGGGAGAAGTTCACCATGCCGATGATGCCGAAGACCATCGTGTAGCCGATGGCGATGAGACCGTAGATCGATCCCAGCGTGACGCCATTGATCAGCTGCTGGAAGAAGACTTCCATGCCGCCACCTTCCCACTCTGTCCCCTACGGCGCGGGATAGCGCCGCGATGGTCCCCGGCGCCGGCCGCCTCTGCGGGCGGTCCCTGCGACGGACCCAACGACCTATCGGTAGCAAGCGTCCCGATAAGTCACAATGGCGACCCGGCAATTATTCACATGGGGTCGCGGTGGGCGGCGCCCTCAACCTTAATCACCGAGAGTTCAGCCGCATGCATTGGCTCCGTGGCCGCGGCAGGCCTATATCATGCGGGTAACAGAGGGCCCCCGGATGGACGGTGGAACGAACCGCACGATGATCCCCGGCGTGCTGGCCGCGACGCCGCAGGCCTATCGCGACGGCATGGCGCATGTCGCCGGGCACGTGCACGTGATCACCACGGGCGGGGCGGCCGGCACCAGCGGCTTCACGGCCATCGCCGTGGCCTCGGTCTCCGACGATCCGCCGATGCTCCTCGTCTGCCTCAACCGCAAGTCGGCCAATGGCGCGCTGATCGAAGCGAACGGCGTCTTCGCCGTGAACGCGCTCCCCGCCGGCGCCGAGAACCTCGCCGAGACCTTCGCCGGCCGCCGTGGCCTCACCGGTGCCGAACGCTTCCGCGAGGGGCGCTGGACGCCGCTCGCCACGGGATCGCCGACGCTCGATTCGGCGCTGGTCAGCTTCGACTGCCGGCTGGTCGAGATGCGGACCATGGCCACGCACCACATCGTCATCGGCCAGGTCGAGGCCGTCAGGATCGGCCCGGCGGGCGCCGCGCTGGCCTATTTCGACCGCGCCTACCGCCCGATTCCGCGCTGAGCCGGCCGGCGCTCAGGTCTTGAGACCGAGTTCGGCGAAGACCTCCTTGGCCTCCTTCATCGCCGTATTGGCCGCGGGCACGCCGGCATAGACGGCGATCTGCAGGATCACCTCCTTGATGTCGTCGGTCGTCACCCCGTTGGAAAACGAGGCGCGGCAGTGCAGGCGGAACTCCTCCCAGCGGCCGAGCGAGGCGCAGATGGCGAGGACGAGGAAGCTGCGCGTCTTCCGCTCCAGGCCCGGACGGGTCCAGATCTCGCCCCAGGCGTAGCGGGTGATGAAGTCCTGGAACTCGGTGGAAAAGCCGTCGCGACCGGCAAGCGAGCGGTCGACATGGGCATCGCCGAGTACCGCGCGGCGGACGGCAAGGCCCTTCTCGAAGCGTTCTGTCTCGTCCATGGGAGGCTCCTGTTGGTGGCGGAGGGCTGCATCGGTGGAAGTGCGTCCTTCGAGGCTCGTCTACGCCTCGCACCTCAGGATGAGGCGCGTGGTGTGTGGCATCAGGGAGTGCAAGGCGCGGCGAACTGGACGGTCAGTACGTGCAATCCACCACCCTCCTCATCCTGAGGTGCGAGCGAAGCGAGCCTCGAAGGACGCACTGACCGTCTTGCCGGCGATCACGGCCGCAGGAAGCCCATCACCGCATCGGTGAAGGCCTTCTCCTGCTCGATGTTCGACAGGTGGGCCGCGTCGAGTTCGACATAGCGCGCGCCGGGGATCGCCGCGGCGATGTCACGGCCCTTCTCGGGCGGCGTCGAGCCGTCATGGGTTCCGGAGATGACCAGGGTCGGCAGGCGGATCGAGCGGATCGCCTCGCGCTGGTCCATGTCGCGGATCGCCGCCGAACAGGCGGCATAGCCCTCCGGCGGCGTCGTCTCCAGCATGGCGACGACGCGCGCCACTGCGGCGGGGTCCGCCTCCTGGAAGCGCTTGGTGAACCAGCGGTCGACGATGTTGGGAATGAGCGGCGTCATGCCCTCCCGCTTCACCGCGGCGATGCGCTGATTCCACATGTCGACGGCGGGCATGGAGGCGCTGGTGTTGCACAGGACGAGACTGGTGAAGCGAGCGGCATGGTGCGTGCCGGCCCACATGCCGCTCATGCCGCCCATGGACAGGCCGCACCAACGGGCTGTCGCGATGCCGAGGTGGTCGAGCAGTTCCACAGCGTCGAGTGTCAGGCGGGCGAAGCTGGTCGGGCCGACCTTCACCTCGCTCTCGCCATGGCCGCGCTTGTCGTAGCGCACCACGCGGAAGTCGCCGGAGAAGGCCGGCATCTGCGGGTCCCACATCTCGAGCCGGGTGCCGAGCGAGTTGGAGAGCAGCAGGGCGGGCTTGTCGCCGCCGCTGTCCGCGTAGCGCAGCGACAGGCCGTCGGACGTGGTGAAGCGGGCCATGAATGCTCTCCTGCCGGGTCGGTGGCGCGAGAGACTAGGGGAGAGCCGCGACATTGCAACGGGGAGGACGATGCGCGCTTCGCGGGGCCGGCCTGCACTCCGGCGAGGTTCCAGCTTGACGCTCCGTTCAGAACGGGTCCAAACTGCAATTCCCGACGAAAACAGGGCGTTTTCGGCGTGGGAGCCGGCGTCAAAAAACAAGAATCAGTCCAAAGGCGCCCAGTTTGATGGATTTTGAGGAGGAACGCCCATGCCGACGGTGACCCTGACGGTCAACGGACGATCGGTGACGGCCGACGTCGATGTGCGCACACTGCTGGTGCAGATGCTGCGCGAGAACCTGCACCTGACCGGAACCCATGTCGGCTGCGACACGTCGCAGTGCGGCGCCTGCGTCGTTCATGTCGACGGCAAGGCGGTGAAGTCCTGCACGATCTTCGCGGTCCAGTGCCAGGGCGCCGATGTCGTGACGATCGAGGGCCTCGCCCAGGACGGCAAGTTGCACCCGATGCAGGAGGCCTTCCGCGAGCATCACGGCCTGCAGTGCGGCTTCTGCACGCCGGGCATGATCATGTCGGCCGTCGACATCGTAAACCGCAAGGGCGCGGTGGACGAGGCGACGATCCGCGAGGAGCTGGAAGGCAACATCTGCCGCTGCACCGGCTACCACAACATCGTCAAGGCGGTCGAAGCCGGCGCGCAGGCGATGACCGGCACGGCCCCCGCCCGTCAGGCCGCGGAATAAGCGGCGCCACAAGCCGCAACCGCACGCCTGATCCACAGTCCAGAGGTCCGCAGGGAGGATCGTCATGACAGTCACCGCCATCGGTGCCGCCGTTCGCCGCAAGGAAGACCACCGCTTCATCACGGGCAAGGGCCAGTATACCGACGACATCAACCGTCCCGGCCAGACGCACGCCTTCTTCCTGCGCTCGCCGCATGCCCACGCCACGCTCAAGAGGATCGACACAGCCGCTGCGAAGACCATGCCGGGCGTGGTCGCGATCTACACCGGCGACGATGTCGCGGCCGACAAGGTCGGCGGGCTCATCTGCGGCTGGATGATCCATTCCAAGGACGGCACGCCGATGCGCGCCGGTCCCCATCCGATCCTGGCCCAGGGCAAAGTGCGCTATGTCGGCGACCATGTCGCCGTGGTCATCGCCGAGACACTGTCGCAGGCCAAGGACGCGGCCGAGGCGATCGTGGTCGACTACGGTGTGCTGCCGGCCAATGTCGACACGGCAAAGGCGCAGGGCGGCCCGGAAGTCCATTCCGAGGCGCCGAGCAACACGGTTTACGACTGGCACATCGGCGACAAGGCGGCGACCGAAGCCGCCTTCAAGGCGGCCAAGCACATCACCAGCCTCGACATCGTCAACAACCGCCTGGTGCCCAACGCCATGGAGCCCCGGGCGGCGGTCGGCGAATACGATGCCGGCAACGACGCGCTGACCCTCTACACGACGAGCCAGAATCCGCATGTCGCCCGCCTCGTGCTCTCCGCCTTCATTGGCATCGCGCCGGAACACAAGCTGCGCGTCATCGCCCCCGATGTCGGCGGCGGCTTCGGCTCGAAGATCTTCATCTATGCCGAGGAGACGGTCTGTGTCTGGGCCGCGCGCAAGTGCGGGCGTCCGGTGAAGTGGACCGCGGACCGCACGGAGGAGTTCCTCTGCGTCGCCCATGGCCGCGACCACGTCACGCGGGCGGAACTGGCGACCGACGCCGAGGGCAAGATCACCGGCCTCAGGGTCAAGACCATCGCCAACATGGGCGCGTATCTGTCGACCTTCGCCTCGTCGGTGCCGACCTATCTCTACGCGACTCTGCTGTCGGGCCAGTATGCCATTCCGGCCATCTATGCTGAGGTGGACGCGGTCTATACCAACACCGCGCCGGTCGACGCCTATCGCGGGGCGGGGCGGCCGGAGGCGACCTTCGTCGTCGAGCGACTGGTGGAAGTGGCGGCGCGCGAGATCGGCATGGACCCGGCGGCGTTCCGGCGGCGCAACTTCGTCTCGAAGTTCCCGCACCAGACGCCGGTCATCATGATGTACGACTGCGGCGACTACAAAGCCTCGCTCGTCAAGGCCATGGAGATGGCCGACGTGAAGGGCTTCGGCAAACGCCGCCGCGAGGCCGCCAAGCGCGGCAAGCTGCGCGGCCTCGGCTACTCCACCTATATCGAGGCCTGCGGCATCGCGCCGTCACAGGCGGTCGGCTCGCTCGGTGCCGGCGTCGGCCTGTGGGAATCGGCTGAGGTCAGGGTCAATCCCGTGGGGACGGTCGAGGTCCTTACCGGCTCGCACAGCCACGGACAGGGCCACGAGACGACCTTCGCCCAGCTCGTCTCCGCGCGGCTCGGCATCTCCATCGACAATGTCTCCATCGTCCACGGCGACACCGACAAGGTGCAGTTCGGCATGGGCACCTACGGCTCGCGCTCGGGCGCGGTCGGCATGTCGGCGATCTCCAAGGCGCTCGACAAGATCGAGGCCAAGGCGAAGAAGGTCGCCTCCCACGTGCTCGAGGCGGCGGAAGCCGACATCGACTTCAAGGACGGCATGTTCACCGTGAAGGGCACCGACAAGTCGGTGGACTTCGGCACGGTGGCGCTGAACGCCTACATCGCCCACAAGTTCAATCCGCAGGAGCTGGAGCCCGGCCTGAAGGAGGGATCGTTCTACGATCCGACCAACTTCACCTTCCCGGCCGGCTGCCACATTTGCGAGATCGAGGTGGACCAGGACACCGGCGTCGCGACCATCGCCAAATGGACGGCAGTGGACGATTTCGGCAATGTCATCAACCCGATGATCGTCGAGGGCCAGGTCCATGGCGGCATCGCCCAGGGCATCGGCCAGGCGCTGCTGGAAGGCGCCATCTACAACACCGACGGCCAGCTGGTGACGGCCTCATTCATGGACTACGCCATGCCGCGGGCCCATGACCTGCCGTCCTTCGACGTCGGCATGACGGTGACGCCGTGCCCGTCCAATCCGCTCGGCATCAAGGGCTGCGGCGAGGCGGGCGCCATCGCCGCGCCCGCCGCCGTCATCAACGCGCTGACCGATGCGCTGGGGACCGAGGACGTGCCGATGCCGGCGACGCCCCTGGCCCTGTGGACGGTCATCACCAGGCAATCCAAAGCCGCGATCGCGGCCGAGTAAGGTTCGGAGAGGTCACATGTATCCTTTCAAATACCAGAAGGCCGCCACCGTCCGCGGCGCCGTCTCGCTCCTGAACAAGGCCGAGGATCCCAAGCTGCTGGCTGGCGGCCATACGCTGATCCCGACCATGAAGCAGCGGCTGGCCAGCCCCAAGACGCTGATCGACCTGTCGGGCGCCGGCCTGTCGGGCATCGAGCAGAAGGGCCGCAACATCGTCATCGGCGCGACGACGACCCATGCCGAGGTGGCGAATTCGCCCATCGTGCAGCAGGCGATCCCGGCGCTCGCCGCGCTCGCGGGCCATATCGGCGATCCGCATGTGCGCCATCGCGGCACCATCGGCGGCTCGGTCGCCAACAACGACCCGGCCGCCGACTATCCCGCAGCGCTGATGGCGCTGGGGGCCGTTGTCCACACCAGCAAGCGCAAGATCCCCGCCGACGAGTTCTTCGCCGGCATGTTCTCCACCGCCCTGGACGATGACGAGGTCATCACCAAGATCGCGTTCCCGATCCCGGGCAAGGCGGGCTACGTGAAGTTCCCGAACCCGGCCTCGCGCTATGCCATCGTCGGCGTCTTCGTCGCCAAGAAGGGCAGCAACGTGCGCGTCGCCGTGACGGGCGCTGGCTCCGGAGGCGTTTTCCGCCATGCGGACATGGAGGCGGCGCTGTCGAAGCGCTTCAATCCGAAGTCTCTGGAGGGCGTCACGACGCCGGCCGCCGACATGAACGGCGACATCCACGCCTCGGCCGACTATCGCGCCCATCTGGTGGGCGTCATCGCCAAGCGCGCGGTGGCGGCAGCCACAGCCTGATCGGTCACGACTTGTTAGAGGGGAAGCCGGGGCGACAGCTCCGGCCTTTCCGATTCAGCGGCCTCAGTTCGTGGCCTGGCCGAGGCGGTGGATCCGGAGGGTGCCGACAGGCTCGCCGTTGGCGTGGTAGGCGACGCAGCGCAGCGCGCCGATGGGACCGGCGACGTCGCGGTCGCGCGAATGGTCCTGCGTGAGGAGCGGATAGCACTGGTCGGCGCGCGCGACGGTGCGGAGCGTGCGCCAGCCGCGCGACAGCTCGGGATTGACGGCCATATATTCCAGCTTCACGTGGTCGGGACGGTTCGGGTCGATCATCCGCCGGACGCTGCCGGTCACCAGCGAGGCCTCTTTCGGGAAGAAGAGGTAGAGCGCCAGGAGGCCGCCGGCGAAGGCCAGCAGGAGGGTGGTAAGGACCGTGTTGTTGCGCATGGCGATCTCCGATGTGGAAACGCTGGGGCAACAAAGCCTTATCATGCAGCTCTTAATGAAAATTCGATTCGATTGCATATCATTCGTGTGACGGCGGGTAACCTCTGTGCCGGTCGCTCTGCCCGCTCGCGCGGACCCGGCTGTTGCCGGGCGTTCATCCGGGTTCCCCTATGTTTCCGGCGTGGCGCCGCAAATTCGCCCGACGGCGCCGCCAAACTCGGCTCCGAACAGCGGGGCCGAAGCCCCCGTTCCTTGAGAGGGTCGCGCGCATGAAATCCCCCGTCATCGCACTCGCCTTGGTTTCGCTCACCGCGCTTCCGGCGCTCGCCCAGTCGCAGGGGCAGGTCTCGGCGGACTACGCAGTCACCTTCCTCGGCCTGTCGATCGGGCGCGGCACCATGGTGTCGACCACGGACGGGCGCAGCTACCGGACCACACTCGAGGCGCGGGTCACCGGCATGGCGGCGATGTTCGCCGGCGGCACCGGCACGGCGACCTCGACCGGGCAGATCAGCGGCAATGCGCCGGTTCCGGCCAGCTTCAACGTCGAGATCCGCTCGGGCGGCAAGGTCGAGACGACGCGCATCGGCATGGCCGGCGGCAATGTCACATCCGTCGAGCGCAACCCGGACAAGCCGCCGCATACGCGGGCGACGCCGGTGCTGCCGGAGCACCTGCGCGGCGTGGTCGATCCGCTATCGGCCGGAATCTTCGTCGTCGGCGGCACGGGGCCGGTGACGGGCGCTGCGGCCTGCGAGCGGCGGTCGCGCATCTTCGGCGGCCGCGAGCGCTTCGACCTCATCTACTCCTTCGTCGAGACCCGGCAGGTCGACATCGGCGGCTACAAGGGCGAGGCGGCGATCTGCCGCGTGCGCTTCGAGCCGATCGCCGGCTACCGCCCGGACCGCAACGACATCCAGAGCGCGCGCCGCCGGTCGGCGGAGGTGGTGCTGGTGCCGGTGCGCGGCACCCGCCACCTCATCCCGGCGAAGATCACGCTGACGACCGGCTACGGCACCGGTATCGCCCAGGCCACGCGCCTCGCTCTCGATCCCGGCCTGCCGCAAACGCGACGCGCCTCTGCGGATTGAGGTTCTCGGCATCGCTCCGGCTGCGCTATGGTTCTGCGTCCAGCCGGAGTGCCTTCGTGACATCTGCATCGTCCCATCCGCTTCCCGCCTCCATCGACGAGACTCTCGCCCTGCTGAAGGGCGCCAACTACGTCGCCGACCGCTCGCTCGCGACGGTGCTGTTCCTAGCGCTGAAACTCGGGCGGCCGCTGCTGCTGGAAGGCGAGGCGGGCGTCGGCAAGACCGAGATCGCCAAGGTCCTCGCCTCGGCGCTGGGGCGCAACCTTATCCGCCTGCAGTGCTACGAGGGGCTCGACGTCGCGGCCGCGGTCTATGAATGGAACTATGCGGCGCAGATGATCGCCATCCGCCTTGCCGAGGCCGAGGGCGGCGTCGACAGGGACCAGCTCTCGGCGGGCATCTTCTCCGAGCGCTATCTGGTGAAGCGGCCGTTGTTGCAGGCACTGGAGCCGGACCTGCGCGGACCGCCGGTCCTGCTGATCGACGAACTTGACCGTACCGACGAGGCCTTCGAGGCCTTCCTCTTGGAGGTGCTCTCCGATTTCCAGGTGACCGTGCCGGAACTCGGAACGATCAAAGCGCCGGCGCCGCCCATCGTCATCGTCACCTCCAACCGCACCCGCGAGATCCACGACGCGCTGAAGCGGCGCTGCCTCTATCACTGGGTCGACTATCCCGACGCGGCGCGCGAACTCGCCATCCTCCGCGCCAAGGCGCCGGGGGCGCCGGAGCGGCTGACCAAGGAGATCGTCGCCTTCGTCCAGCGCCTGAGGAAAAGCGACCTGTTCAAGGTGCCGGGCGTCGCCGAGACCATCGACTGGGCGACCGCGCTGACCGAGCTCGACGCCGTCGGCCTCGATCCGCAGGCGGTCAACGATACGCTCGGCGTGCTGCTGAAGTACCAGGACGACATCCAGAAGATGCAGGGTGGCGAGGCCAAGGCGATCCTCGACGAGGTCAGGGCAGGGCGCTGACGCCATGGCTCCGCTGGCACTGATCACCGAACCGGGCCGGATGCCATGGTTGAAAGCCGCCGCCATCGGCGCCGCGCTGCTCGTCGTGCCGCTCGTCTGGTGGACGGCGCTGTGGCTAGCCGGGACGCGCGTGCCGGTGCCTGTTCCCTCCGGCCTGTCGATGATGCTCGTGGTGGTGGCGGCGATCTTCATCGCACCGCTCATCGAGACGGCCGTCCTCGCCGTGCTGCACTGGCTGATCGTGGCGCGCTTCGGCGCCGACCGCGCGATCTTCGTGCTGGCGGCCACGGTTGCGGCGGTGGCCGCCCACATGCCGGTCACGCTGGTGCGAACCCCCGTCACGGCCGCGATCTTCATCGTCTTCGCGCTTCAGTATGCCGGCTGGTGCGCGGCGCGCGGCTGGCGCTCCGCCTTTCTCGGCACGGCACTCGCCCATGCGGTTTACAATGCCGGGTCGCTCATCCTGTCGCCGCTCTGGGCGCTGCTGCTGAGGCCTGCCTGATGGCCCATGCGCTGACCGAAAACATCGCCCATTTCGCCCGCGCGCTGCGCATCGCCGGCCTGCCGGTCGGGCCGGGCACGGTGCTCGACGCGATCCAGGCTGTGGAGGCCGCCGGCATCGGTTCGCGCGAGGACTTCTACTGGACGCTGCATTCCGTCTTCGTGTCGAAGCACGAGCACTCCCTGCTGTTCCGCACCGCCTTCGAGATCTTCTGGAAGAAGCGCCACCTGATGGAGAAGCTGCTCTCCATCCTGTTGCCGGTGGCGCCCGTGCAGCCGGGGAAGCCGGATCCGGTGTCGCTGCGCCTGCAGGAGGCCTTCTTCAAGCAGGCCGAAAGCGTGCCGGTTGAGAGGCCGGAGATCGAGGTGGATGCCAGCCTCACCGTCTCCGACGTCGAGGTGCTTCAGAAGAAGGATTTCGCCCAGATGACGGCGGCCGAGATCGCCGAGGCGAGCCGGCGCGTCGCGGCTCTGGTGTTGCCCGATGACGCCGTTCCGACGCGACGCTTCGCGCCGGACCTCCGGGGGCGCCGGATCGACTTCCGGCGCACGCTGCGCCGCTCCATCGGCGAGGGCGGCGGCATCATCGACCTCGCCCGCCGCGGGCCGAAGACGAAGCATCCGCCGCTGGTGGTGCTCTGCGACATCTCCGGCTCGATGAGCCAGTACACCCGCGTCATGCTGCACTTCATCCACGCGCTGATGGAGAACCGCCGCAACGTCCACGCCTTCACCTTCGGCACGCGGCTGACCAACATCACCCGCATGCTGAAGGCGCGCGATCCCGACGAGGCCCTGGCGGCCTGCACGGCGGGCGTCGACGACTGGTCCGGCGGCACGCGCATCGCCCCCTCGCTGCACGCCTTCAACAAGCTGTGGTCGCGGCGGGTGCTCTCAGGGGGAGCCGTCGTGCTGCTGGTCACCGACGGCCTCGAGCGCGACGGCACGGAGGACCTCGCCCGCGAGGCCGACCGCCTGCACCGCTCCTGCCGGCGGCTCATCTGGCTCAATCCGCTGCTGCGCTTCGACGGCTTCCAGGCAAAGGCCCAGGGCATCCGTGCGCTGCTGCCGCATGTCGACGAGTTCCGCACCATCCACAACATCGCCGCCGTGGCCGATCTCGTGGCCGTCCTCGACGCGCGGCGGTCGGACCGCAGCCATGACCCGCGGCGATGGCTGAAGTCGGCGTGATGAGGGGGCAACCCAGTGCCCTGCATCGGGCAGGTGCGTCCTTCGAGGCTCGCCGGCCGGACGATGCTGGCGCATCGCCGGGGGCTCGCTCCTCAGGATGAGGAGGGGAGAGAATTGCATCAGCGTCTGACAATCGGGAGCGGTGCTCAACGCGCCTCGACCTGCTGCAGAACCCGTCCTCCTCATCCTGAGGAGCGAGCGATAGCGAGCCTCGAAGGACGCACTTCATCGATGCAGCCACTTCCCTTGCATACCGCCCCCGATCATCCGATGTCTTAAGCGTTGGACACCCTGCAGGGAGGCGACCATGCTCTCGACCGACGACGACATCCTCGGACAGGCCGAGGCCTGGGCGAAGGCCGGCAAGGGCGTTGCCATCGCCACCGTGGTGGAGACCTGGGGCTCGGCGCCGCGGCCCGTCGGCTCGCACCTCGTCATCGACGAGACCGGCACCTTCCTCGGCTCGGTCTCCGGCGGTTGCGTCGAGGGCGAGGTGGTCAGCGAGGCGATGGACGTCATCGGCTCGGGCAAGGCCAAGCTGCTCGAATTCGGCATCGCCGACGAGACCGCCTGGCGGGCCGGCCTGTCCTGCGGCGGCCGCATCGCCGTCTATGTCGAGAAGGTCTCCTGATGCACCTCGATCTCCTCTCCGCCCTGAATGCGGCGCGGGCCGAGCGGCGGGCCGCGGTTCTCGTCACCGACCTCGACGGCGGTGACGCCCGCATCGTCACCGAGGACCGCCTCCCCGGCGATCCGCTGGAGGAGCCGATCCGTGCAGCGCTGCGCACCGGCCGCAGCGGTGCGGTCGAGGGCACGCGCTCCTTCCTGACCGTGCAGGTGCCGGCGGCGCAGATGGTCATCATCGGCGCGGTCCACATTTCCCAGGCGCTCGTGCCGATGGCGAAGCTGCTCGGCTACGACCCGGTCATCGTCGATCCGCGCACCGCCTTCGCCACGCCCGAGCGCTTTCCCGACGTCCGCCTCCTGGCCGAATGGCCGGACGATGCGCTGCCGGGCCTGAACGTCGACCGCTACACCGCCTTCATCGCCCTGACCCACGATCCGAAGATCGACGACCCCGCGCTGCTGCACGCCTTCGGCAAGGAGTGCTTCTACATCGGCGCGCTGGGATCGCGGCGCACCCACGCCAAGCGGGTGGAGCGTCTGACGGCGAAGGGCGCGGCGCCTGAGGCCATCGCGCGCATCAGGGCGCCGATCGGGCTGGCCATCGGCGCGATCTCTCCGGCGGAGATCGCCGTGTCCATCCTCGCCGAGGTGACGCAGGCCTGGCGGCAGGGCATCGCGTGACCTGTCGCGTCCGGTTCCGATAGGAGACGGCGATGCGGTTCGGTCCCGTGCCGGTAGAGGAGGCGCTCGGCGGCATCGTTGCCCACGCCGTGCGGCAGGGCGGCCTCGTGCTGAAGAAGGGCACCCGTATCGGCGCGGCCGAGGTCGCGGCGCTGAAGGCGGCGGGCGTCGCCGCCGTGACCGTGGCGCGGGCAGAGCCCGGCGATGTCGGCGAGGACGAGGCGGCCGCGCGCATCGCCGCCGCCGTGGCGGGGCCGGGTCTGAGGATCGATCCCGCCTTCACCGGGCGCGCCAATCTCTTCGCGACGGAATCGGGCGTCCTGGTGGTCGAGCGCGACGGCATCGACCGCATCAACCGGCTCGACGAGGCCATCACTCTCGCGACGCTGCCGGCCTTCGCGACCGTCGAACCCGGCGAGATGGTGGCGACCGTCAAGATCATTCCCTATGCCGCGCCGGGTCAAAGGGTGGCGGAGGCCTGCGCCGGACCACCGCTGGTGCGGGTCGCGCCGTTCGTGCGGCGACGCGTCGCCGTGATCTCGACCCTGCTGCCGGGGCTCCCAGACAAGGTCGTCGAGAAGACGCTGCGGGTGACGGCCGATCGCCTCGCGCCTGCCGGTGCCGCCATCACGGCCGAGCGCCGCATTCCACACGAGGCAGCGGCCCTGGCGGCCGCTCTCGCAGAGGTCACGCCGGACAGCGACCTGATCCTCGTCTTCGGGGCCTCCGCAATCGCGGATCGACGTGACGTCATTCCCGCCGCGCTGGAGGCGGCCGGCGGGCGCATCGAGCACCTCGGCATGCCGGTCGATCCCGGCAACCTGCTGATGGTCGGCGAACTGGCCGGCGTCCCGGTCATCGGCGCGCCGGGCTGCGCCCGGTCGCCGAAGGAGAACGGCTTCGACTGGGTGCTGATGCGGCTGCTCGCCGGGCTGCCGGTGACGCGGGCCGACATCACCGGCATGGGGGTGGGCGGGCTGCTGATGGAAATCGTGTCGCGGCCGCAGCCACGTGAGGGGGATCAGGTTATGGACCATGCGCCACGCATCGCCGCCATCGTGCTCGCGGCCGGGCGCTCGACGCGGATGGGCGGGCCGAACAAGCTCTTGGCGCGCATCGACGATGTCCCGCTCGTGCGCCATGCGGCGCAGGCGGCGCTGGGCGCCGGCCTCGCGGACGTCGTCGTCGTGACCGGCCATCAGGAGGCGGCGGTGCGTGGGGCGCTGGCCGGCCTCGATCTGCGGTTCGCCCACAATCCGGGTTTCGCCGAGGGACTGTCGACCTCGCTGAAGGCGGGACTGGCGGTTCTCGACGAGACGGTGGACGCCGTGGTGGTGCTGCTCGGCGACATGCCGCGCATCTCGTCGGGACTGGTGCGGCGCCTCGTCGACGCCTTCGCCGCCGATGCCGGCCGGCACATCGTGGTCCCCGTGGCGGATGGCCGGCGCGGCAATCCGGTGCTGTGGGGGCGGCGCTTCTTCCCCGAACTCCTGCGGGTCACCGGCGACCAGGGTGGGCGGGCCATTCTCGCCGCCTCGCCCGAGGCCATCGCCGAGGTGCCGGCCGACCTCGACGACGTGCATCTCGACCTCGACACGCCCGAGGCGCTGGCGGCGGCGGGCGGCCATCCCGCGTCTTAACCATCGTCAATGCCGTCCACCGGCACGGCAAAAAAAGCCCCGGGGCGTTGCCGACCCGGGGTTGAATTTCATCTCCGTGGACGCGGAGTTGTTGGCATCATCTATCTGCTCTTCGTCGCGGCAGCACAATCAAAGCCGTATCTTTACCCTACCGGTTGACCTTACCGGAGCGATGCGGAAAATGCCCCAATTCTAACCTTCTCCGAGAGAGCGCTTCGGGAGAGGAGACCTGTCGCGCGTCATCGTCAGGTCATCGCGGTTTCACCCGCGCGTCATCGCCCGCTCATACGTCCGTCCCACTGACGCAGAATCGGGATGAACGGCATGGCCCTGGTGGCAGGCGAAACGCGCAAGGCGACCCATCGCAACCTCGAACGGGCGGTGACGCGCCACCGGCCGCTGTCCCGCGCCGGACTGCAGGAGCGCCTGTTCACGCTCATGTTCTCCGGTCTCGTCTATCCGCAGATCTGGGAAGATCCGGAAATCGACATGGAGGCGCTGGCGCTGACACCCGCCGACCATGTCGTGGCGATCGCCTCGGGCGGCTGCAACGTGCTGAGCTATCTCGTCGCGGGCCCGGCCCGCATCACCGCGCTCGACCTCAACGAAAACCACGTCGCCCTCAACCGGCTAAAGCTCGCTGCGGCGCGGCATCTTCCCGATCACGCGACCTTCTTCCGCTTCTTCGGCGAGGCCGACAGCCGGGACAATGTCCTCGCCTATGACCATCACCTGCGCGACCGGCTGGACCCCGCCACCCGTGCCTACTGGGATCGGCGCGATATCGCGGGACGCCGCCGCATCCGCCACTTCTCCAGCAATCTCTACCGCAAGGGCCTGCTCGGCTGGATGATCGGCACCGGCCACGCCGTGGCGCGGCTGCACGGACGTGATCCCCGCCGCATGCTGGATGCCCGCTCGCTCGCCGAGCAGCGCGCCATCTTCGACACCGAGCTGAAGCCGGTCTTCTCCTCCGGCCTGGTGCGCTGGCTGGTGAAGAACCCGGCCTCCCTCTACGGCCTCGGCATTCCACCGGCGCAATATGCGGCCCTGCTCAGTTCGGCGCGCGCCGGCGGCGGCATGGAGGAGGTTCTGCTGGCGCGGCTCGAACGGCTCGCCTGCGGCTTTCCGCTCGACCAGAACTATTTCGCCTGGCAGGCCTTCGGCCGGCGCTACCAGCCGGGCAGGGACGGGGCGGTGCCGCCCTATCTCGGCGCCGCCAACTTCGCGGCAGTCCGCGAGAGGGCCGACCGCGTCGAGGTCCGCCACGAGAATTTCATCGACCATCTGGAAGGCCTGCCCGATGCCTCCCGCGACGCCTATGTGCTGCTCGACGCCCAGGACTGGATGACCGACGCAGTGCTGAACCGGCTGTGGCGGGAGATCACCCGCACGGCGCGGCCCGGCGCGCGCGTGATCTTCCGCACCGCCGCCGAGGAGAGCCTGCTGCCCGGCCGGGTCGCGCCGGACCTTCTCGCCCGCTGGAGCTACGACCCGGCGCGCTGCCGGGAGATGACGGAGCGCGACCGCTCCTCCATCTATGGCGGCTTCCATCTCTACACGCTGGTGTCGCCGTGACGATGCCGGCTGAAGCCTTTCCGGCCGCCGAGCGGATGGACGCCATCTACCGCTGGCAGGTCGGCATCTATGACCTGACACGGAAATATTACCTGCTCGGCCGCGACAGGTTGATCGACGACCTGGCCCCGCCGCCCGGTGCCACGGTGCTGGAGGTCGGCTGCGGCACCGGCCGCAACCTCATCGTTGCGGCACGGCGCTATCCCGACGCGCGGTTCTACGGCTTCGACGTCAGCCCGGTCATGCTGGCCGAGGCGCGCCGCGCGGTCGCCCGCGCCGGGCTTGCCGACCGCATCAGGCTGGCGCAGGTGGATGCTGCGGCCTTCGATCCGCTCACCGCCTTCGCCCGCGACGGATTCGACCGGGTGTTCTGCTCCTACACGCTGTCGATGATCCCGCCCTGGGAAGCGGCGCTCGACCGTGCCATGGCGGCCGTGCTGCCCGGCGGATCGCTGCACGTTGTCGATTTCGGCGGTCAGGAGCATCTGCCGGGCCTGTTCCGCACCGGCCTCAGGGCCTGGCTGGCGCAGTTCCACGTCACGCCGCGCGACGGGCTGGCGATGGCGCTGGAGCAGGCTGCCGCGTCGCGTGGCTGCCGGGTGAGCATCGAGAGGCCCTATCGCGGCTACGCGGTGCAGGCGGTTGCGGTGCGGCCGCCCCTTGCTTGACCCCGTCGCCGGGCGGGGGCTATGACCCGCGCCCAGATGACCCAGCCAATCGACACTGCCGGCGCCCCCGAACTGACGGTGGTCGTCCCCAGCTACAACGAGCGCGACAACGTGCCGGAACTGGCGCGGCGGCTCGACCATGTACTCGCCGGTATCGCCTGGGAGATGATCGTCGTCGACGATGACAGCCCGGACGGCACCGCCGCGGTGGTGAAGGAGATCTCCCGTCGCGACCCGCGCATCCGCTGCATCCGCCGCGTCGGTCGGCGCGGGCTCGCGGGCGCCTGCATCGAGGGCATGCTCGCTTCCTCCGCCCCGGTCGTGGCGGTGATGGACGGCGACCTGCAGCACGACGAGACGATCCTGCCCGCCATGCTCGACCACATCCGCGCCGGGCGGGATCTGGTGGTGGCCAGCCGCAACATCGAAGGCGGTTCCAAGACCGAGGGCCTGTCGCGGCTCCGCCAGGGCATTTCCGATCTCGGCCGACGCCTGTCGGGGATGATCCTCAAGGCGCCCCTCTCCGACCCGATGTCCGGCTTCTTCATGATCCGCAGGGAGATCGTCGAGGAGGTCGCGCCGCGTCTCGCCACCTCCGGCTTCAAGATCCTCGCCGATATCGCGGCATCGGTGTCGAAGCCGCCGCGCCTTGCCGAGGTGCCCTTCGTCTTCCGCGAGCGCGTCCACGGCGAGAGCAAGCTCGATGCGAAGGTGGCGCTCGACTATATCGGCTTCGTCCTCAACAAGCTGTCCGGCGGGCTCATTCCGCTGCGCTTCATCTTCTTCGCCCTGGTGGGCGCGAGCGGCGTTCTTGTCCATCTCGCCGCGCTCTATGCCGGCCTGTCGCTGGGCGTGCGGTTCGAGTGGGCGCAGACGATTGCGACCTTCATCGCCATGACGTCCAACTACGTGATCAACAACGAGATCACCTATCGAGACGCCCGGCTGAAGGGCGCACGCTTCGTCACCGGTCTGCTGCTCTTCTATCTCGTCTGCAGCATCGGCGCCTTCGGCAACATCGGTGTGGCGAGCTGGCTCTACGCCGGCGATGTCGACTGGTGGCTGTCGGGCCTCGCCGGCGCCGTCATGGGCGCGGTGTTCAACTATGCCGCATCCGCCACCCTCGTCTGGCGCCGCTGACATGCCCGCCGCGCCGCGCCCGATCGGGGCGGGCAGCGCCGGTGTCGTGGTCACGCTGGTTCTCGCTCTGACGGCGATCCGCCTGTGGGCGGCGGGCAGCCTCGGCCTCGCCGCCGACGAGGCCTATTACTGGCTGTGGTCGAAGAATCTCTCCTTCGGCTATTTCGACCATCCGCCGATGGTGGCCGTGCTGATCCGCGCCTCGACGGCGGTGTTCGGCGATACGGAATTCGGCATCCGCTGGCTATCGGTGCTGCTCGGTTCCGCCGCGAGCCTCGGCGTCTGGGGTCTCGTCTGGCGGCTGACCGACGACCGCAACGCGGCGCTTGTTGGCGCTGCCATGGTGCAGGCGACGCTCTTCCTCGGGGCCGGCGCCATGCTGGTGACCCCCGACACGCCGCTGGTGCTGTTCTGGACGCTGGCACTGCTGGCGCTGATCGAGGTCTGGCGCACCGGGCGCGGAGAATGGTGGCTGGCGGTGGGGCTCTCGGTGGGCCTCGCCTTCGTCTCCAAATACACCGCCGTCTTCCTCGGGCTCGCCATCCTTGCCTGGCTCATCCTCGTGCCGGAGCTTCGCCGGTGGTTCCGCTCGCCCTGGCCCTATGCCGGCGGTGCACTGTGCCTCGTGGTCATGGCGCCGGTGGTCTGGTGGAACCTTGCCCAGGGCGGCGCCTCGCTGACGAAGCAGTTCGGCCGTGCGGTTCCGACCGCCTTCGACCCGCGTTTCGTGCCGGAATTCCTCGCTGGGCAGGCGGCGCTGCTGACGCCGCTCATCGGCATCCTCGTGCTCTGGGGCCTGTGGATCGCCGTTCGGCGCGCCCTGCGCCAGCGTGAGGCGGGGGCCGTGCTGCTGTCCGTCTCGGTGCTGCCGCTGGTCGCCTATCTCGTCTGGTACGGGCTTTTTGACAGGGTGCAGGGCAACTGGACGGCCTGCCTGCTGCCGGCCTCCATCGCCGCCGCGGTGGTCGGGGCGAAGGCGATGCCGCAGACACCGTGGCTCGCCGCCGTCCTGCGCTTCTGCTGGCGTTGGTCAGTTGTGGCGGGCGTGGTGCTGGGTCTGTTCGTCATCGGCCATGCGGCCTTCCGGCTGGCGCCGCTCGCCGTCGATCCGACCGGGCAGCTGCATGGCTGGCGCGCGGCGGCCCGCGCCGTCGAGCAGGCGGCGGAGCGGGCAGGGGCGGGGACCATCGGCACCGCGAGCTATACGACGACCGCCCAACTGCGCTTCTACGGCTCGGGGAGACCGCCGGTCGTCCAGCTCGGCGAGCGTCTGCGCTACGCCATGGAACCGCTCCCGGACCTGGCCGCCCTCTCGGCCCGTCCCGTGCTGGTGGTGGCCGAGAGCCGCCGGGCGGAAGAGGTGGCGGCTCGCCTCAGGGGTCTCTACCGCAACGTCGAGCCCGCCGGTCATGTGGACCGGCTGTGGCGCGAACGCTTGGGTCTGTCCGCGCAGATGGACCGTCTGTACCTGTTCATCGCGCGGGACCCGATCGAGCAGGGTGTGCCGGACCTCGCCGCCGTTCAGTAGCGCCGCCAGAGCGAAACCCCGCCATAGAGCCCCGAGCGGCCGCCGCGATCCATGGCGTAGCCTCCGGACAGGCGAAGGCCCACCGTGCCGATGGTGAAGCCGGTGACATGTAGGCCGAACCGCGAGCGCAGCGTGCCACGGTGGGCGCTAAAGCTCGCCTCCGGTCCGACGAAGACGCCCTTGCCGATGTCGTAGCCGGGGGCAAGGCGCAGGCTCGCCGCATGGAACGTCGTCGCGTAGCTGGCGAAGACATGCACGGCGACGCGCTCAGAGGGCGTGAGCCAGGCATCGATGGCGATCGCGGGGCCAATCCGCGTGCCGACATGGGGATCGGGCAGGGCGGGGCTGAGACGGCGCGTCTCCGTCGCCAGACCGGCGAAGAGCGTCGCCGATCCCCACAAGCCGGACTGCCGCCAGCCGGCCATGGCGCGCATGGTGCCGGTGGCCTCGAGGACCCGGTCGGGCAGGAGCGGGTCGATGCGGAAGCGCGAGACGCCGGAGCCCGCGGTGAAGCGGAGCACGAGCCCGCGGCCCTCGGCGTGGGCGCCGACTTGGGCATCGAAGCCGGAGGAGACGTGAAAGCCGTCGAAGGCGCCCTCGAGCCCGAGATAGGTGGTGAAACGGGGCGCGTCCGAGCCCTCGGCCGCCGATGCGGCCGACAACCCTGCGACGACGATGGCTCCCCATGCCCCCCATGCGCGCATGGCTCATGAGGTCACGGAATGATCCGCGCGGCCACATGGGAAGGAACCGGATGCAGGGTCCGGGCGGGCTGCCCTTGGGGAATTAAGGATTTGCTAACCATGCCGGTCGCTCAATCGACGAAGCGGAGCTGGCGAAGGTTCGGCCATGACACCGGCGCCCGCAGGACAGTGCATCGTCGCAACTCCACCGGAGGCCGTCATGCCCGTGCAGTCCAGTGCCGTCATCCCCCCGCGCGTCGATGCCGACTTCGTTCGATTGATCGAGGGCTATGACCTGACGACTGCGGAAATCCTCTACAGGATGCCGGACCACCCCCTGCTTCTGCAGACCTATCTCTGGCAGAACTACGATCAGGCGCCCTATTTCCCGGTGCTCAAGCGCTTCCTGGCCTTCTGGGAGAAGAACCTGGACGGCCGGCTGCACACGGTCAGGATCTGCTCGTCGCGCCTCGTCAGGCCGTGCGAGTTGCAGGTGGCGCAGAGCCTTGCCTACCTGCACTGACTGGCACGAATTGTCGCAAGGGCAGGCTGGCCGCAAGGCGGCAGTGGCGGAACCCCGCAAGGCGACGTATGGTCAGCGTCCCGTCGCCTGCCGGAACCCCACGTGTCCCCGCCTGAAAAGACGTCGCAGATCATCGCCTCGCTGATGTCGGCACAGGCGTCGAGCCATTCCGAGGTCCTGGGGACGCTGACGGTGGGCGACCTGCTCGCGTCGCTGCGCAGCCGCGCCTTCGGCCTGTCGCTGATTCTCTTCGGCCTGCCGAACCTTCTCCCCATCCCCGGACTGCCGATCCTCACCGGGATCGTCCTCGTGCTGCTGGCGCTGCAGATCGTCGGGGGGCGCGATGTGCCCTGGCTGCCGCCGCGCATCGCCAGCGCAAAACTGCCGCGCGAACGCCTGTCTGCCGTCGTGAGCCGGACCCTGCCCCTGCTCCGGCGCCTCGAGACAGTGACCCGGCCACGCTTCGCCCTGGCCGCCGGACCGACGGCACGGCGGATGGTGGGGCTGGCGGTGCTGGTGCTCGCCGTGCTGCTCATCATCGTGCCGATCCCGTGGATCGGCTCCATGCCGCAGGGCCTCGCCCTCTGCGTGCTCGGCCTCGGCCTGACCGAACGCGACGGCGTCCTGGTCACCGCCGGCTTCCTGCTGGCCGCCATCGCCGCAGTGGTCGGGGCGGGGATCGGCTACACCGTCATCCAGGGTGCGCTTGCGGTCCTGTTCTGAGGCGGGCTAGAAGCCGCCCGGGAGACAGCCCGTGGACGCATCGATCGAACAGTCGGCACCGAGGACCTCGGAGGTCTTCCTCACCCTCAAGACAGTGGGGGGGGATGACCGGATTTCGCTGGGGCAACTGACCGGCCTTCTCGGCGACCGGGCCTTCGGCCTGCTCGTGCTGATCTTCGCGCTGCCCAACATCATCCCGATGATTCCCGGCGTCTCGACCGTCTCGGGGGTGGTCATCGCCATCGTCGGCCTGCAGATGCTCATCGGCCGGCACGAGCCCTGGCTGCCGTCCGCCATCGCCGACCGGACGCTGCCGCGCGAGCAACTGTCCAGCATGGTGGACCGCACCATCGGCTGGATCGCCCGGCTTGAGCGCGTCGCAAAGCCGCGCTGGACCTTCATGACGCGGGGGCTGATGCACAGGGTGCTCGGCGCCATGTTCGTGCTGCTGGGTTTCATCCTCGCCCTGCCGCTGTCGTGGATCGGCAATTTCCCGCCCGGCGTGGCGCTGGTCTTCCTGTCGGTGGGTCTGCTGGAGGAAGACGGCATCCTCGTCGCCCTCGGCCATGCCATCGGCATTTTCGCCACCGTCCTCGTCCTCGCCCTGGTGGCGGCGCTGGTGGCGGCGGTGATGGTGAGCTTCGGCTGGCTGACCTCCTGACGCCCGCCGCGAATGACCGCTTCACTTGCGTCGTTGCGGGCACTATGGTCCGCCCACGTTTGACGAGGACATGCCATGGCCGATCACATCGTGCCCCATTTCGCCAATGACGACGGCGTCGCCGTCATCCATATCGGCGTGAAGGAATTCCAGTGCATGGGCGCCCGGGCGCCGTTCGATCATCCCCATGTCTTCCTCGACATGGGCAGCGACGCCGAAATCATCTGCCCCTATTGCTCGACGCTCTACAAGTTCGACGCGAGCCTCCACGCCGACGAGACGCGGCCGGCGGGCGCCTATGTGAAGACCCTCGCAGACGCCTGATCGCGGACCATGTCCGACCGCCCGCGTATCGCCATCGCCGGAGCCGGCATCGGCGGGCTGACCGCGGCGCTGTGCCTTGCCCGCACCGGCCTTGCCGTCGACGTCTTCGAGCGGGCACCCGCCCTCGAGGAAGTGGGGGCCGGCATCCAGCTCTCCCCCAATGCCAGCCGCGTTCTCATCGACCTCGGCCTCGAGGCGGCGCTGGCGCCTGCGGTCGTCGCCCCCGGGGGGATGGACGTGCGCTCCGGTCCTGCCGGATCGCTCATCGTCGCCGCCGAACTCGGCGAGGACATCGCCCGCCGCCATGGCGCGCCGTGGTGGGTGGTCCACCGTGCCGATCTGCTGGCCGTGCTGGCCGAGGCCGCCCGGGCCGAACCCGCCATCCGCATCGAGACCGGCGCGACGGTGGAGGGAGCCCGCGCGGTCGATGGCGGCGTTGAACTGGTCCTCGACCGGGCCGGCGAGACGCAATCGTCCACCGTGCCGGCCGTCATCGGCGCCGACGGCATCCGGTCCGTGGTGCGGTCGGCCCTCGGCGAGGGCGACATGCCGGTCTTCCGCCAGCGCGTCGCCTGGCGCGCCACCCTGCCCATGGCTGCGGTGCCGGCGGCGCTCAGGGGCGACAGGGTCGGGCTCTGGCTCGGCCCCGACGCTCATCTCGTCCACTACCCCCTGCGCGGCGGCGCCGACTTCAACGTCGTGGTGCTGCTGGGCGAACCCCGGCCCGTGGAGGGCTGGCGCGCCCCCGGCGATCCCGCCTATCTCCACCGCCGCCTCGCCGGCTGGTCACCCCTGCCGCGCGCGCTGATCGATCTGGTGAAGGACTGGCAGTGCTGGTCGCTGGCCGACCGGGCGACCTGGTTCGGACCGGGCCACGGCGCGGTGACGCTGCTGGGGGACGCCGCCCACGCCATGCTTCCCTTCGCGGCGCAGGGCGGCGCCATGGCGATCGAGGATGCGGCGGTGCTGGCGCGCACCTGCGCGCGCCGGCCTGACGACCTCGCGGCCGCCTTCCGCTCCTACGAACGGGCGCGGGCGGGACGGGTGGCGCGCGTCCAGGACCTCGCCCGGCGCAACGGCATGATCTACCACCTCGCCGGGCCCATGGCGGTCGCCCGCGACATGGCCATGCGGCTTCTCGGTGGCCGCGGCCTCATCGCCCGGCAGGACTGGATCTACGGCTTCCGCGCCTGAGGCGTCAGCGCCGGCGCGGCGGCGTCTGCGCCTGATCCCCGGTGCCGGCAAGCTGCCGGATGTTCAGCCTCTGGCCGCCCGGCAGCAGGATATCGCCGGGCACGAGGCCGCCGCCGCAGCGCGCCGAGACGAAGCGGCCCTCCTGCGTCGTCAGGGTCTGCTGGAATTCCGACTGGCCGATGGTCTGGACCGTGCCCTCGACCCGGAGCGAATAGGTGGCCCTGAGGTCGCCGGAGATGACCGAGCGCGCCGTCGTGCGGGTCTGGCCGGCCAGGCAATCGGTCTCGATGACATAGCCCTCGCCGTCGCGGCGGATGTCGTAGCGCTGGCACGTCTGGCCGAACTGGCCGAAGCCGTACTGCACCATCTGCCGCTCGGTGGCGGCGTCGGTGCAGGTCTGCACGGTGAACTCCTGCCCGCCCGGCCCGCCGCCGGTCATCATGCGGATTTCCCAGTAGCCCGGCCGGCGCATAGGCAGCTCGACCGCCTGCGGTTGCGCCAGCGCCGGGATGGCGCCGGAGACGACGGCAGCAAGGACCAGGGCAAGGCGCATGACGTCTCCCGGACGAACCAGATGGCTGACATCATACATAGGGCACGGCTGCCATTGCGACAGTGACGGATCGGCCACGGTCGGTGAGGGAAGCGGCGGTCAGCGTGTGGGGCTCGATGGTCTGGTGCGGACGGCCGGACTCGAACCGGCACGGGTTGCCCCGCAAGATTTTAAGTCTCGTGCGTCTACCGATTTCGCCACGCCCGCTCCGGGGCCGAGACTTACAGGGATCGCCGGGGCCTGTCACCGGTTGCACGCCGGCCGGCCGCCCCTGCCGCGAGGGAAGCCGCAGGCGTTAAACATCACCTAACGGCAACCGAACAGTTCGTTGACCATTTCGATCCTTCTGGTGAACGCCGCATTCAAAGCTGGCGGCTAGAGTCTGTCCGGGGATCGCGAGGAGGGGGAACGTCGCCGAGGAGGCCGACCGTGCAGCTCTCTCCTGCCAAGATCGTCTTCTTCTTCATGAGCCTGCTGGTGCTCATGAATCCGCCGCTGGTGCTGGGCCTGCTCGGTTCCGAGGGCCGCCGCGCCGGTATGTTGATCGACGAGAATCTCGGAACCGATTCGATGCGGATCGCCGTGTTCGGCCGCCGATGAGGCGCCTCACCCGGCGTCGCGGATCGGCGGCTGGAAGGTGTAGCCCATGTCCCAGGGGAAATAGATCCAGGTGTCCTGCGACACCTCGGTGACGAAGGTGTCGACCATCGGACGGCCCTGCGGCTTGGCATAGACGGTGGCGATGTGCGCCTTCGGCAGCATGTCGCGGACGACCTTGGCGGTCTTGCCGGTGTCGACGAGGTCGTCGACCACGAGGATGCCCTCGCCGCCGTCGGCCAGCAGGTGCTCGGCCACGGTCTTGATGACCTTCAACTGCCCCTGGCTCTGGTAGTCGTGGTAGCTGGCGATGCACACCGTCTCGATCATGCGGATGCCGAGCTCGCGGGTGACGATGGCCGCCGGCACCAGACCGCCGCGGGTGATGCAGACGATGGCGCGGAAGGGCCCTGCGCCGCTGATGCGCCAGGCGAGCGCCCGGGCGTCGCGGTGGAACTGGTCCCAGGAGACGGGGAAGGCCTTTTCCGGATTGGGCGTCGCCATGGGGCGCTCCACGAGAGACATCGACAGGGCGGCGACACTAGCGGTCCGCGCGGCCGCGGAACATCGGGGCGGCGGGCTTTTCCGCAGGTTTCTCGTCATCGTGTGCCGAAACGAAAAGAGGGCCCGCGAAGGCCCTCTCTTGTCTCCGTCCGATGTCGCGGAGCGATCAGAACCGGTAGGTGATGCCGGTGGAGATCAGCCAGGGGTCGATGGTGACCCGGCCCGAGGTGACGGCGAGTACGCCGGTGGTGTCGGTGTACTTGAAGGTCGAGCGCAGGAATATCTTCTTGACGTCGACGTTCACGCCCCAGTGGCGGTTGATCATGTAGTCGAAGCCGACCTGCAGGGCGAGGCCGGCGGCGGGTGCCACCGAGAAGCGGTCGTAGGCGAAGGGCGCGCCGTTCGCCATCGCGCCCTGGGCCGACTGCGAGAAGAACATCGTGTAGTTCAGGCCGACGCCGACATAGGGCTGGAAGGCGCCGAAATCGGTGAAGTGGTACTGCAGCATCAGCGTCGGCGGCAGCAGCCAGGTCTTGCCGATGGTGGCCGTCGAGCCGAGCGCCGTCGCCAGCGCGCCGGTCGGGCGGACATTGTGCGGCGTGACGCCGAGGATGAGCTCAACCGCGATGTTCTTGGTGAAGTAGTAGGTGATGTCCAGCTCGGGAACGATCGAGTTGGAGATGCCGAGGTTGGAGATCGGCGCGCCCGGCACGCCGTTGAGGGTGGTCACCGCGCCGCTTGAGGAGGGAATGACGGCCAGCGCGCGCAGGCGGATCTGCCAGGGGTTGAAGGCCGGCGTGGCGATCACGCTGTCGAAGGCCGCGCGCGGTGCGCCGAGATCGGCCGCGAGACCGGGAGACGCGAGAAGAAGCGTGCCGAGAGCGGCGCCGCGAAGAAGTCTGTTCATGGATTCAGCCCCATCAGGATGCAAAAGGTCCGCGGGTTTGGAAGGCCGGTCCCTGGGGGCGGGGGACTCGGCCGAAGTCGCCGCAGCACCTGACTCACAACGGCACCGGGATCGGAGCGGCCCCTTGATCTGGATCAATTGACAGGGCGTCGCACGGCAATTTGACGAGCGAAGTCCATCAACCTGTTGCGTGACAGCAACGGTTGATCCCGGAGCCTCACGCCCCGCGCGTGACGGAGATGGCGGCGTCCGGGCGCTTGTACTCGCCGACCATGGCGACGACGGCGGCCTCGGCCGCCTCCAGCAGCGCGGCATCCTTGGCGCGCAGCACCAGGCGGGTCCAGAACTTGCCGTCCTGCATCATGGGATAGGAGCCCATGATGACGCCGGGATGGGCCTTGGCGATCGCCGCATAGGGCGTGCCGATGTCGCCCTCGCGCAGGCCGGGGGCCTCGATGGAAACCTGCAACATCTTGGTTCCGGTCTTCAGCCGCGGCGAGACGACGTCCATCATCGCCTGCATCACCGCGGGCACGCCGGCCATGGTGACGACGTTGCCGATCATGAAGCCGGGCGCCTTGGAGACCGGGTTCTCGATCAGTTCGGCGCCGGCCGGGATGCGGGCCATGCGCAGGCGTGCCTCGTTCAGGTCCTTTTCGGGAATGCGCTCCAGCAGCATGGCGCGGGCGCGCGGGTCGACGTCGATGGAGACGCCGAAGGCCTTGGCGATGCAGTCGGCGGTGATGTCGTCATGGGTCGGGCCGATGCCGCCGGTGGTGAAGACGTAGCCGTACTTCGCCCTGAGCGTGTTGAGGGCGGGGACGATCTCGTCCTCCTCGTCGGGAACGACGCGGACCTCCTTCACGTCGATGCCGATGGCCGTGCAGTACTCGGCGATGTAGCCGATGTTCTTGTCCTTGGTGCGCCCGGAGAGGATCTCGTCGCCGATGACGAGAATGGCGGCGGTGACGGTGGTCGGCTGCGAGGACATGGGGCTCTCCGGGACTGGCACCGAGGTAGAGCGCAAGGGGCGATGCGGCAAGGGGCCGCAAGGACGGAGCGGTGTTGACGGCGGCGAGGCTATCGCTGTATTTAACTTATAGGTTAAGTAATGGAGACGGCCCCCATGGCTCGCATTCAGCCTCGCATCATCCCCTGCCTGTGGTTCGACGGCCGCGCCGAAGAAGCCGCGGAGCACTATGTCGCGATCTTCCCCGACAGCCGGATCACCGAGGTCGTGCGCTGGCCGATGGACGGCATGGCGCCGGCCGGCACGGCGCTCACGGTGGCGTTCGAACTCGACGGAATGACCTTTCTCGGCCTCAACGGCGGACCCGAGTTCACCTTCACGGAGGCCGTGTCATTCCAGGTGATGTGCGAGGACCAGGCTGAGGTCGATCACTACTGGGACCGCCTCGTGGAGGGCGGTGCGGAGAGCCGGTGCGGCTGGCTCAAGGACAAATTCGGCCTGTCCTGGCAGATCGTGCCGACCATGATGCCGACGATCCTCGGCGGCAGCGACCGGGCGACGGCCGCCCGGGTCATGCAGGCGATGATGGGGATGGTGAAGCTGGATATCGCCGCGCTGGAAAAGGCGGCGAGGGGGTGAGGGTGCGCTACTGGACCTGCACCTGGCGCGAGGCCTGGTCGACCACGACTTTGACTGTCAGGAACTCGCCCTCGCCGCCGTGGCGGGAGCCGCGGATGGGGGCGGCGTTGAGGTAGTCGAGGCCGCAGGCGATGCGGATGTGATGCTCGGTCGGGCAGGTTGCGTTGGCCGGATCGAAGCCGACCCAGCCGAGCCCGTCGACATGGGCCTCGGCCCAGGCGTGCCCCGCCTCCTGGTCGATGGTGCCGTCGGCATGGAGATAGTAGCCGCCGACATAGCGCGCGGGGATGTCGAGGTGCCGCGCCGCGGCGATGAAGACATGGGCGAAGTCCTGGCAGACGCCGCGCTTCAGGGCGAAGGCCTCGGCCGCCGTGGTGGCCGAATGGGTGGGGTCCTTGTCGAAGACCATGTCGCCGGAGAGATCGTCGAGCAGGGCGTGGAGTGTCGTCAGCGTGTCGCCGCCGCGCGCCTGACGCTCTTCCGCATAGGCGCGGATGGCGGGGTCTGCCGCGGTCAGGTCCGTGCCGCGCAGGTAGAGCCCGGGCGGGAAGCGCTCGATGGCGCCGCGCACGATGCCGGCGGTGTCGAAGGTCTCCACGAGACCGTCGACCCTGACGGTGAGGGTCTGGATCGGGCCGGCGCAGGAGAAGGTGTGGGTGATGTTGCCGAAGGCGTCCTCGTGGGCGTCGAGGCGGCAGTCCTGATCGACGTCGATGCGCCAGTTGGCGACGTGCTGGCCCTCGAAGTTGCGCGGGGTGAGGCGCAACGTCTGGATCACCGCATGGGCGGGAACCGCGTAGCTGTAGACCGTCTCGTGGGCGATGCGGATGCGCATGGTGCGGGCCGCGCCGTCAGGTCAGGTATTGCTGGGTGATGGCCGCGCCCAGCCGATTGTTCTCGGTGATGAAGTCCGAGACGAACTCGTGCAGGCCCGACTGGAAGATGTCGTCGATGCGGGCGTTCTCCAGCTGCGTGCGGGTGGCGCGGGCGGCGCGCTGGGCCGGGCCCTGCCGGCCATAGGCGAGGGCGAGGCTGTCGAGGTTGCGCACAATGCTCTCGTAGCAGGCGGCTAGCGAGCGCGGCATCTGGTCGTTGAGGATCAGGAGATCTGCCACCAGCCAGGGCTTCAGGCTCTCCTTGTAGACCCAGTGATAGGCCGTCAGCGCCGAGACGGCGCGCAGGATCGCCGACCACTGGAAGTAGTCCAGCGAGCCGCCGACATGTTCGGCGTCGGGCAGCAGCACGTGGTACTTCACATCGAGGATGCGCGCGGTGTTGTCGGCCCGCTCGATCATCACGCCGAGGCGGGAGAACCAGTAACCGTCGGAGCGCAGCATGGTGCGATAGGCCGAGCCGTCGAACCTCAAGCCCGTTTCCTTCACGAAGGAGAGGAAGTTGGCGAGGTGTTCGTCCTGATTGAGCCCGCTCGCCCGGTATTTCGACAGTTCGAGCCAGGCCGAGTTGATGGCTTCCCACATCTCCACGGTGAGCGCGGTGCGCACCGAGCGCGCATTGGTGCGGGCGACCTCGAAGCAGGAGCGGATCGATGAGGGATTGTCGGGCGAGAAGGCGAGGAAGTCGATCACCGTCTCGCGGGTCGCCTTGTCGTGGGCCTGAAAGAAGAGATGGGCGCAGCCGGCGGTGGCGACCGCCGACTCCCATTCGTTGGACGTGCCGGCATAGGCCGAGGGCAGGTTGGCGAGCCGGGTCGAGGCCTCGATGATGCGGGCGAGATATTCGGCGCGTTCGACGTAGCGGGCGAGCCAGAAGAGGTTGTCGGCGGTACGGGAGAGCATGGGTTCCGCCTATCTCACGAGTCCAGGACCCAGGTGTCCTTGGTGCCGCCGCCCTGACTGGAATTAACCACCAGGGAGCCCTCCTTCAGCGCCACGCGGGTGAGGCCTCCGGGGACGATGCGCACCCTGTCGCGGCCGGTCAGCACGAAGGGACGAAGGTCAACGTGGCGGGGCGCGATGCCTTCCTCGACCAGGGTCGGGCAGGTGGAGAGCGCCAGGGTCGGCTGGGCGATGAAGTTGGATGGGTCCTTCGCCAGCTTGTCACGGAACTGCTCGATCTCGGCGGCGGTGGCCTTGGGGCCGATCAGCATGCCGTAGCCGCCGGAGCCGTGGACCTCCTTGACGACGAGTTCGGGCAGCTTGTCGAGGACGTATTTCAATTCCTCCGGCTCGCGGCAGCGCCAGGTCGGCACGTTCTTCAGGATCGGCTCCTCGCCAAGGTAGAACTTCACGATCTCCGGCATGTAGCTGTAGACCGCCTTGTCGTCGGCGACGCCGGTGCCGACCGCATTGGCGAGCGTGACGTTGCCGGCATGATAGGCCGACATCAGGCCGGGCACTCCGAGCGCCGAATCCGGGCGGAACACCAGCGGATCAAGGAAATCGTCGTCGAGGCGGCGGTAGATGACGTCGACGCGCTTCGGACCTTCGGTGGTGCGCATGTAGACGACGTCGGCCTTGACGAAGAGATCGCGGCCCTCGACCAGCTCGACGCCGAGCTTGTCGGCGAGGAAGGTGTGTTCGTAATAGGCCGAGTTGAACAGGCCCGGCGTCAAGAGCACGCAGGTCGGATCGGACGAGGCCGAGCGCGGCGCCACCGACTTCATCGTGGCGAGCAGATCGTCGGTGTAGTTCTCCACCGGCGCGACGCGGTGCTGCGAGAAGAGCTCCGGAAACAGCCGGATCATCACCTCGCGGTTCTCCAGCATGTAGGAGACGCCGGAGGGCGTGCGGGCGTTGTCCTCGAGAACGTAGAAGGTCTCGGAATCGACGCGGACGATGTCGATGCCGGCGATCATCACGTAGATGCCGTGCGGCACCGGCTGCTGGTTCATCTCCGGGCGGAAGGCCGGATTGCGATAGACGAGGTCCTCCGGCACGAGGCCGGCGCGCAGAATCTCGCGCTTGGAATAGACGTCGCCGAGGAAGGCGTTGATGGCCCGCACGCGCTGGGTCAGGCCCTTCGACAGGCGCACCCATTCATCATTGGTGAGGATGCGCGGGATGACGTCGAAGGGGATGAGCCGCTCTGTCGCGGCCGCATCGCCATAGACCGCGAAGGTGATTCCGATGCGCCGGAACAGCGCCTCCGCCTCGCGCGAGCGTGTCGCGAGCAGGTCAGTCGGAATGGTCTTCAGCCAGCGGGCGAGGGTTTCGTAGGCGGGGCGGACCGCACCGTCCGCGAGGTTCATTTCATCGAAGATCGGTGCAGCGCCTGCCATTACCGGCTCTAGTCCCCTCTGGAAGACGAAGCGTGGCCCTTCTCTGGCGGAACGATCCTGACGCTTCACCGACAAGCTAGCGGCAAATCACGTCGTTAGGGAAGGGGGGCTTTCGCAGTCGCGAAACACAATGCGTGCTGCCAGAACCGCAACTCGCCGTTGCCGGTTCCCCGGCGGGCGGCTATGGCAGCGCCTTCATCCTTCCGGAGACCCCATGACCGTCAAGGTCGCCGCCCTCTATCGCTTCGCGCCCCTGCCGGACTGCGCCGCTCTCGTCGCGCCGCTGGCGGATCTGTGCGCCGGGCTCGGTATCCGAGGGACGCTTGTGCTGGCGCCCGAAGGCGTCAACGGCACGGTGGCCGGCGATCCGGCGGCGATCGACAATCTCGTGGCGCGCCTGTCCGGCGGCTGGATCTTCGGCGACAGGCTCGCCGGCATGGAGCTCAAGGCCTCGACGGCTGCGGCCATGCCCTTCGGCAGACTGAAGGTGAAGGCCAAGCGCGAGATCGTCGCCTTCGACAATGGTGTGACCGATCCGACGCGGCGCGTCGGGACCTATGTGGCGCCCGCCGACTGGAACGCACTCATCGCCGATCCCGAGACCATCGTGATCGACACGCGCAACGCCTTCGAGGTGGCGATCGGCACCTTCGAGGGCGCCCGCGACCCCGGCACCGTCAGCTTCGGCCAGTTCAGGGATTATGTGGCGCGCGAACTCGACCCCGCCCGCGACCGGCGCATCGCCATGTTCTGCACCGGCGGCATCCGCTGCGAGAAGGCGAGCGCCTATCTCATGGACCGGGGCTTTGCCGAGGTTCACCATCTCAAAGGCGGGATCCTCGCCTATCTCGAACAGGTGCCGGAAGCACAAAGCCTGTGGCGCGGCGGCTGCTTCGTCTTCGATGATCGCGTCGCGCTCGGCCACGGCCTCGCCGAGGTTCCGGAGACGGCGAGGGGAGTGCGCCTGCCATGACCGAGCCACTGGACATCGCCTCCCGCCTCGAGGCGCTGGAAGTGCGCGCCGCCTTTCAGGACCAGACCATCGAGGACCTGAACGCCACCATCACCACCCAGTGGCAGGAACTCGACCGCTTGAAACACCTCGTCTCGCGGCTGGAAGACCAGGTGCGCGAGGCGGAGGCCGCAGCCGGCGGCCCGCAGATGCCGGAGCCGCCGCCGCCGCACTACTGAAGCCGGGCCTGTGGATGCAACGGCATGCAACGGTCTCCGCGTTGCTCATGACGGTGGTGGCCGCTACACCCGTCGGGTTCCTGGAGAATCGCTGATGACCTATTGTTGCGGCATCCTCGTGCGCGACGGGCTGGTGATGATCGCCGATACCCGCACCAATGCGGGGCTCGACAACATCTCGACCTTCCGCAAGCTGCACGTGTTCCAGAAGCCGGGCGAGCGGGTCATGACGCTGGCCTCGGCCGGCAACCTGTCGATCACCCAGTCGGTGCTGGGGTTCCTGCACGAGGGGTTGCCCAACGAGGAGACCGGCGAACTCGAGTCCATCATGAATGCGCCGAGCATGTTCCAGGCGGCGCAGCGGGTCGGGCGCGCGATCCGCGAGGTCCGGCGCATCGATGGACCGGGCCTGGAAGAGGACGGCATCAAGTTCGAGGCGTCGTTCCTCTTCGGCGGTCAGATCAAGGGCCGGGCCCTGCGCCTCTTCATGGTCTATGCGGCGGGCAACTACATCGAATGCACCGTCGATACGCCCTACCTGCAGATCGGCGAGCACAAATACGGCAAGCCGATCCTCGACCGCGCCATCAAGTTCGACACCAACCTGAACGACGCCCTGAAGATCGGGCTGGTGTCGATGGATTCGACCATGCGCTCCAACCTCGGCGTCGGGATGCCCATCGATATCGCCGTCATGCCGCGCGGCGACGCCATCCTGCAGACGCACTACCGGATCGAGCCGGGCGAGCCCTATTTCCACGACCTGCGCGAGCGCTGGTCGGCGGCGCTGCGCAAGGCGCACATGGATATTCCGCCGCCGCCCTATGCCGGCTCGAACGTGGTGAAGTGAGCCCCGGCTTCAGCGCGTCGTGTAGAGGCTGAACCACGCGTCGATCACGCCGCGGCAGTGTGGCATGCGGTGAATGCTCACCGGCCTGAAAGCCGTGCCGTCCCAGCCCCACTCGCCGCGTTCGCCGCAGTCGCCGATGCCGCGCCCCTTGGAGAAATGGGTGATCCGCCCGGTGTCGGTATCCAGTTCCATATTGGTCAGGATGTTGTCCGGGACCTCGTTCTCCGATTCCTGCCGCGCCAGCGGCTGCGGGAATGACGCCGGCCGGACGACCGGTGTGGCACCGTCGGTGACCAGGTAGTAGGCGCGGCTCAGGTTGTAGGCGCCCCGCCAGCACCTCACGCCGGCCAGCAGCGTGTCGCCGGTGAGGCGGTGAATGACCCTCAGGCCTTCTTCTGCGGAACCCGTATCCTCGCTGGAACCTGGTTCCTCGTCGAGGTCGCAGATCTTGTCGAGATCGCTGCGGAAACGCTCCATGACCGCCGCCGACGCAGCCGGAGACAGCGATGGCGGTGCTTCGCCGCTGGCGAGCGGGCGGGGACCTGGGGCCCTCGGGGGCGCAACCGCTCCGTCGTTGGCTGGCCGGTTGCCCGGCCGCGCCAGCGCCGACACGGTGCCGACGCGTTGTTGCCGCTCGTCCATCCACAGGAGGACCGCCGATGCTCCGGACAGCGAAATGGCGGGAACCGGTTCGTCAGCGCCGGGCGGGGCAGGGTTGAAGGTCACCCGCAGTTCGCGATTGCGGCGAAGGGCCGAGAGGATGGCCTGAGCCAATGACGGGTCGGTGATCTCCAGCGCATTCTCGTCGAGACGGAAGGCGGAGCGGAGCGGCAGGGTGCGGATCGGGCCCTGCTCGGTCGCAAATGTCACCGTCCCGGTCTTCGGGCTCTCCCAGGCGAGGTCGAGACTGACAAAAAGCCTTGGCCGGGCAGGCCCCTCCGCATTCCGATCGATGCGAAGGCCAAAGCCGCTCGACGCGCCGCCGGCCGGAAAGCCGTGGGCACGACAGACGCGGACATTGTCGCAGCCGACCGTCCAGTCGCTGAAGTCGCGGAGATCGCCGAGTTCAGTTGCTCCCGCCGCAACGGTGGCGCTGAGGAAGCCGGCCAGGCAAGCCGACATGGAGAAGGGCGACAGGCGCATCGCAAGGCTCCGCGGATCGAGGTGGAGCCGTAAGTGCGAGCGGCACGTTTCAGCAGCGTGCCGCGCAGGAGGGCCTATCGCGCATCGACGCGCACAGTTGCGCTCAGCGTCGCGTTCGAATCGTTGCCGACATAGATCTCGTACTCGCCCGGCTCGACCCGGTAGCGCGCCTGGTCGTCGTGGAACCCGAGCGACCGGACGGGGATGGTGAAGCGCACCGTCGCCTCGCCGCCCGCGGCGACCGTCACCTTCTCGAAGAAGCGCAACTGACGCACCGGCCGCGACCGCGAGCCCACCTTCTGGCGGACATAGACCTGCACGACCTCCTGTCCGGCAGGGCCGGATGTGTTGGCGAGCCGGACCGAGCCGCTGATGGTCCCGGTGAGGGGAACCGAGGGCGCATCGAGCGTCAGCCGGTCGAAGGCGAAGCGGGAGAAGGACAGGCCGAAGCCGAAGGGAAAGAGCGGATCGAGCTTCTCGTCGAGATAGCCGGTCTCGTAGCGGAAATCCTTGATGCGCGGCCGGCCCGTGGGCAGCCGGTCGTAGTAGATCGGCGCCTGTCCGGTGGCGCGCGGGAAGGTCATTGGCAGCTTGCCTGAGGGATTGACCCGGCCGGCGATCACCTCCGCCAGGGCGGTTCGTCCCTCGGTGCCGAGGTGGAAGGCCTGGAGGATGGCCGAGACGCGGTCGGCGAAGCGCGTCAGCACGAAGGGGCGCGAGGTGTGCATGATGACGACGATCGGCTTGCCGGTGGCGATGAGGGCATCCAGCAGCGCCTGCTGTGGCGCCGGCAGGTCGAGATGGGCGCGCGAGGTGCCCTCGCCGATCTGCTCGCAGTCCTCACCGAGCATGACGACGACGAGATCGGCGGCCGCGGCGGTCTCCACGGCGGCGGCCGTGTCTCCCGCCGCGAGGCTGCAATGGGTGGCAAGGCCGGAGGCGGAGGTGACACGCACCTGATCGCCGAGAAGGCGCGCAAGTTCGTCGGTGAGCCTCGGCGGGCGCACGCGCGGCAGGCCGACATTGTCGGAATACTGCCAGTCCTCCTGATGCGTCGCGAGACCCCCGACGACTGCGATGGACCGGACTTCGGGCTTCACCGGCAGGATGCCACCCTCGTTGCGCAGCAGCACGATGGCCTCGCGCGCGACGGCGAGCGAATCGGCGCGTGCCTGCGGCGTCGCCATCTGGCCGGGCGCGGTCGCCGGGTCGTAGGGCGCCTCCTCGAACAGGCCCATATGCATCTTGACGCGCAGTACCCTGCGGACCGCGTCGTCGACCCGCGCCTGCGGCACGGCGCCCGACCGCACAAGATCGGCGAGGTGCTTGTCGTAGAGGCCGGACATCATGTCCATGTCGACGCCAGCCAGGATCGACCGGCGGGCGGCGTCGGCGCCCTCTCGCGCCGTGCCATGGGCCATGAGTTCGCCCACCGATTCGAAATCGGAGACGACGAAGCCGCGGAAGCGGAGCCGCCCCTTCAGCACATCGGTCACCAGCGAGCGATCGGCGGTCGAGGCGACGCCGTTCATCGCGCTGAGCGAGGTCATAATGGTGAAGGTGCCGGCGTCGATGGCCGCGCGGAACGGCGGCATATGGTAATCCCAGAGCTTGGACACGGGAATCCACACGCTGTTGTAGTCGCGTCCGCCCTCAGCCTCGCCGTAGCCGATGAAATGCTTGGACGAGGTGGCAAGGCCGCCCCGGTGATAACCGGCCACGCGGGTCGCGGCGAGGACGGTCGCCAGATGCACGTCCTCGCCGGCGCCCTCCATGACGCGGCCCCAGCGGGCGTCACGCGTCATGTCGATCATCGGAGCGAAGGTCCAGTTGATGCCGGCGGCGCGGGCCTCGCGGGCCGACCAGTAGGAGGCGAGCTCGACGAGGCGCGGATTGAAGGTTGCCGCCTGGCCGAGCGGCTGGGGGAAATAGGTGGCGAAGCCGTTGATCGCGTCGAGCGCGATGATCGGCGGAATCTTCAGGCGAGAGCGCGCTGCCGCCTCCTGGACCTGCCGGATATGGGGCGGCTCGGTGAAGTTCATCACCGCTCCGGTGCGGCCCTCGGTGAGCCATTCCATGCGGAACTCGTCGCCGCGGCCCCAGAGATTGAGCTGGCCGACCTTCTCGGGCAGCGTCATGCGGGCGAGAAGGGCGTCGATCCGCCGCTCGATGGCGCGCGCCTCGGCGCCAGTGCGCCATGCCAGATGCGGCGGCCCGGGAAGCGGGGGCTGCTGGGCGGATGCCGCCATGGGGGCGAGAATCAGCAGGGCGGGGAGCAGGCGGCGAAGGAAGGCGGTCATCGGGGCGCGCGCGGCTCCTGGCATGCGGCCGCAGCGCGGCCGTTACGAACATCGCATGCTTCCTAGCCGCGCCGGGCCACCTTCCGCAATGTGCCCGGCCGTTTCGTCGTCGGCCTGGTCCGCCGATGGATGGCCTCGCCTGCCTTTCGGAGGGTTTCGAACCCCGCGCAGGACCGCTAGAAGGCGCCATGCCCAGCTTCCCGTCCCACCTCCCGATGAAGACCTTCTCCTCCGACGGCGTCGAGATCGCCTATTTCGACACCGGCGAGGGCGATCCCGTGCTCTGCATCCACGGCTTTGCCTCCACCGCCCACATCAACTGGACCTATCCGGGCTGGGTGGAGACGCTGACGAAGGCGGGCCGGCGCGTCATCGCGCTCGACAATCGCGGCCATGGCGCCTCGCAGAAGCTCTATGATCCTTCCGCCTACCACACGACGCTGATGGCCGAGGATGCCCGCAGGCTGCTCGACCATCTCGGCATCGCGCAGAGCGTGGTGCTCGGCTATTCGATGGGCTCGCGCATCACCGCCTTCCTCGCCCAGCGTCATCCCGATCGGGTGAAGGCTGCGATCATGGGCGGCCTCGGCATCAAGCTCGTGGACGGGGTCGGACTGCCGGAGACCATCGCGGAAGCGCTCGAGGCCGAGACGCTGGAGGAGGTCCGCGATCCGCAGGGCCGTCTGTTCCGCGCCTTCGCCATGCAGACGAAATCGGATCGCCGGGCGCTGGCCGCCTGCATCCGCGGCTCGCGCAACCTGATGACGTCGGAGGAGGCGGCCTCGATCGCCTGCCCCGTGCTCATCGCGGTGGGCACGAAGGACGCCATCGCCGGAGAGCCGGAGGCGCTCGCGGCCATCATCCCCAAGGGGGAGGTGCTCGCCATCCCCGATCGCGATCACATGCCGGCCGTCGGCGACAAGGTGTTCAAGGCCGGCGTACTCGCATTTCTCTCCCGGGTTGCCCCCTGACGCCCGGACCTTTCGTTTCAGACCATCGGATTGCCGAACCATGTCCATGCACCCTCGCCACGCGAGCTTCACCGGTTCCGACGGCAACCGGCTGGAGGCCGACGTCTATGGTCATGGCGAGCGGGTGGCGCTGCTCCTGCACGGCGGCGGCCAGACCCGCCATGCCTGGCGGGCCACCGCACGCCGTCTGGCAGAGCGTGGCTTCACCGCCATCTGCGTCGACCAGCGCGGCCACGGTGACAGCGAATGGGTGACGGGCGGGCACTACGCCTTCGCCGATTTCGGCAGGGACGCGGTCGCCATGGGGGAGCAGATTCTGCAGCGGTTCGGCGCCAGGCCCGCGGCGATCGGCGCCTCGCTCGGCGGCCTTGCATCGCTGGGCGCGCTCGGCCAGTCGCCCTGCTTCTCGGCGCTGGTGCTGGTCGATATCGCGCCGCGCATGGAGGAATCCGGGGTGCGCAACATCCAGAGCTTCATGGGCGCGCGCGCCGCCGAGGGCTTCGCATCGATCGAGGAGGCCGCTGAGCAGGTCGCCGCTTTCCTGCCCCACCGGACGAGACCGCCCTCCGTCGATGGCCTGCGCAAGAACCTGCGGCAGCGGCCGGATGGCCGCTGGTACTGGCACTGGGACCCGGCCTTCCTCGACGCCGGGCGGGCCATGGCGAAGGATCGCGCGGCCGTCCTCCACCGCATGGAGGAGGATGCGCGCAGCCTGACCGTGCCGACCCTCATGGTCCGTGGCCTGAAGTCCGATATCGTCTCGCAGGCGAGCGTCGACGCCTTCATGAAGCTCGTGCCGCATGCCCGGCTGGTCGACGTGGGTGGCGCCGGCCACATGGTCGCCGGCGACAAGAACGACGTCTTCGCCGACGCCATCCTCGACTTCCTCGGCTGAGCGCGTTTCGGCTCCTCGCATGAGGCGGGTGGCCGCGAGCCGAGTCCTTTCAGAGGCTTGGCGCGGGTGCCTCATGCTCAGATTCAGATTCTGGCCGCCCTTCATCCTCCGATTCAGAGTCAGCGTCTGCCCGCAGGCCGCTCTGTGTTTCGGAGCGAGCAGGTTCGCCGAAGCAATCGAAATGCGGGGACCGGCGGGCGCCATGGCGGGGCAACAGGGGGGGCATAGGCAGGGTCAAACCCAAGGAGACCCGGCCATGACCCGCACCGCCCGCCACCTGCCGCTGCTCGCCCTCGCGCTTGCCCTGACCTCGCCCGCCGTCGCGCAGCAGGGCGTGCCGCCATCCGTGCAGCAGGAGATCGACCGGGCGCTGTCGCGGGTTCCGGAAGCGAATCGCCCGGCGATGCCGGGACGTCCTGGAGCCGGTCAGGCCGCCACTCCCGATGTCGACCGCTTTCTTCGTTCGGCCGGCGCGACGGCGTCGCGACGGGTGTCGGTTGGCTTCGTCAACAAGGCGCCGCACAAGGCGCTGGTCATCCAGTTTGCGCCGGTCGGTGCGAGGTCCTGGGGCGAAAACCGCCTGCGGCGTGAGACGCTCAACCCGCGCGCCATCATGTCGTGGCCGATCAACAGCACCGAGTGCCGCTATGACGTCCGCATCACCTTCGCCCTGGGCAACGAGTTCGTGCGCCTCGACCACGACTTCTGCGCGCAGGACAAGCTCGAGGTCACCGGTCCGGAGACCGACGCCGCGCCGCTGCCGGTGCGTGACGGCGTCGCCCTGTTCCGCGTCGTCAATCGCTCCAACGCGAAGGTGGCGGTGCTGCGCGTCACGCCGGCGGGCGCCGCGCGGCCGCAGCCCGATCTCCTCGGCATCTGGATGATGGATCCCGGCGACACCTATACGGGACGCGTCGCCCGCGGCGGCAACTGCCTCTACGACATCCGCGTCGGCTTCGACCCGGAGGATACGCAGACCGTGACACTCGCCCGGCAGAACCTGTGCGAAACCCCCGAGATCGTCATTCCGGCGCGCCAGGCGGCCGGCGGCTGACGGCTCACCGACCGCTTCGTCCACAGCCCGCCGCCGCGATGCGGCGGGCTTTGACTTGCCCCCCGGCCCATGGCACACGGCCTCCTCAAGCGACAACGGAGGCCAGCCGTGGACCGGACCGAGATCACCAAGATTCAGGACTATCTGCGCCGCAAGTTCGGCAACCAGACGATCAGGCTGCAGCCCAACATGCGGCGCAAGGAGATGGTCGAGGTGATGATCGGCGACGAGCAGATCGGCACGCTCTACAAGGACGTGGACGAGGGCGAGACCTCCTACACGGTCACCATCTCCATCCTCGACATCGACCTCGAGGAGGAGTGAGGCGCACATCGCCCACGCCTGTACGGTTAACCTTGCCTTAAGGAAACGGGCCCGAGGTCTTAACAGAACCCTAACGACGCGATACCGATTGGGACGAGGGCGGCTTGCCCTCGCGTAGGGTCGGGTTCCGCGTCATGTCCCAGGGCAGCCTCCAGCTTCTGCATTCGCTCGCGCTCGGTTTCGCGATCTCCGGGCTTCTGGTGGCCATCTACCGGGCGCTCGCGGCCAAGCCGGCCAGCTTCCGCCTGCTGCAGGGCGGCGGCGTCATGGCGGTGCTGGCGGTGCCTTTCCTCGCGTTCGCCGCTCCGGCGATCATCGTGCGCAACACGATCCGCGGCCGTCGCATCGAGAACCGCCGCTTCGAATTCGTCTTTCTCGCCACCCTTGTCGCGCTGATGTGGAGCCTGATGTCGGGCCGCGTCCTGACCATGGTGCTTCACTCAGTCGGCCTCTGAGACCTCTCTTTCACCTGACACGTCCTGACACCGGCCCGTTGCATGCTTCTCCCGTCACCACGGCGGGAGAGAGCCATGACGGGTCACGGAATGCAGGCTGACGCGACGCCGGCGGAGCCGCGCGACGGCCGCGACGACTTCGATTTCCTGATGGGCACATGGACGGTGCACCACCGACGGCTGCGCACGCGGCTGTCGGCCGATACGGTCTGGGAGGAGTTCGGCGGCACCTGCGCCGCGCTGCCGATCCTCGGCGGAGCCGGCAACATCGACGACAACCTGCTGCACCTGCCCGGCGGCAGCTACCGGGCGGCCTCGATCCGCGCCTTCGACCCCGCGCGCCGGCAATGGTCGATCTGGTGGCTGGACGGCCGCGACGTCGCCATCGGCCATCCCGTCCATGGCCGCTTCGAGGAGGGGGTCGGCACCTTTCTCGGCGACGACACGCTGCATGGCCGGCCGGTTCGCGTCCGCTTCCGCTGGTCCGGCATCTCCGCGCAGGCGGCGCGTTGGGACCAGGCCTTTTCCGGCGATGGCGGCGCGACCTGGGAGACGAACTGGGTGATGGACTTCCGCCGCGCGCCATGAGGAGCGCCCCCTCGTTCCGCCGACTTCTCAAGGCCGCCGCCGCCGTGCGATAGGACGAGCGACAATCAGGACACGCCGGAGGACGCCATGCCCATCTATGCCCTGGACGGGATCCAGCCGGCCCTGCCCGAAGGCGACCGCTTTTTCGTCGCCCCCGACGCCCATGTCATCGGCTCGGTGAAGATCGGCGCCGATGTCGGCATCTGGTTCGGAGCGGTGATCCGCGGCGACAACGAGTGGATCGAGATCGGCGAGGAGACCAACATCCAGGAAATGTGCATGCTGCACACCGATCCGGGATCGCCGATCAGGATCGGTGCCGGCTGCACCATCGGCCACAAGGTGATCCTGCACGGCTGCACGATCGGCTCGAACACGCTGATCGGCATGGGCTCGACCATCCTCAACAATGCGCGGATCGGCAACAACTGTCTCGTCGGGGCCAACTCGCTCGTCACCGAGGGCAAGGAGTTCCCCGACAACTCGCTCATCGTCGGTGCGCCGGCCCGCGCCGTGCGTACGCTCGACGAGGCGGCCATCGCCCGCCTCAAGGTGTCGGCGGCGCACTATGTGAAGAATGCCCAGCGCTTCAAGTCCGGCCTGACGCCGATCGGCTGCGGAGAGGTTCGTTGAGCGCGCCTGCCGTCGATTTCTTCTACGAGTTCGCCTCGACCTACTCCTATCCCGCCGCCATGCGGATTGCGGATGTGGCGGAGGCTGCGGGCGTCGCGGTGCGCTGGCGACCCTTCCTGCTCGGGCCGATCTTCGCGGAAGCCGGATGGACGACCTCGCCCTTCAACCTGATCCCGGCCAAGGGCCGCAACATGTGGCGGGATCTGGAACGGATCACCGGGGCGATGGGCCTGCCGTTCCGCAAGCCCGATTCCTTTCCGCAGAACAGCCTGACCGCCGCACGCATTGCGACGTCCCTGCCGGACGACGGCAAGCGCGCCGCCTTTTCGCGCGCGCTCTATCGCGCTGAGTTCGGTGAGGGCCTGTCGATCATGGATTCGGAGGTGCTGGGCCGCGCGCTGACGGCAGCCGGTGTCGAGCCTTCGACGGCCATCGTCGCGGCAGGTTCGGAGGATGTGAAGAAGGCCCTGCGCGCCACCACCGAGGAGGCGAAGGCCAAGGGCCTGTTCGGCGCGCCGAGCATCGTCACGGCCGACGGCGAACTGTTCTGGGGCAATGACCGCCTTGAGCAGGCGGTGGAGTGGGCGGCGAGGGCCACGTCTCGCTGAACGGACCTCTCCGGCAAGCCCAAGAAAGGTGACGGCCGGCCCTCGTTCTGAGGTACCGGCCGTCTGTTCGCGAACCCGGTCTGGGGACGGGGAGGGGTGGGACGTGACCGAGAGCGCGAAACTCGTGTGTGACTAGCGGGTGGCGACGGCGGCGGGCGCGGTGCCCGGGCCGACGGTCACCCACTGGTTGGGATCATGGGCTGCCTGGCGCTTGATGAAGCGGTAGCCGGTCTGGTGCCAGGCGCGGATGTCGTTGGTCTCGTTGTCGAGGACATAGTCGCCCCGATCCGTGCGGACGGTGAGAATGGCGTGGCCGTCGCCCTGGCGATCGCGGACGACCGTGACGAGCAGGGCGCTGGCGGGAAGTCCCGCCTCGACGAGCAGCTTCTTCTTCAGAAGGACGTAATCCTCGCAGTCGCCACGTCCGGAGGTCGGATAGGTCCAGACCTCGTCGCGGCCGTACTGGTCGATGTCCGTCATCGGCTCGATGGCGGTGTTCACATGGGCATTGATGCGCACCAGCGTCGCCCATGTGTTGCGGTCGGCACGCACCATTTCGGCACGCATCGGCGCGACGCGGCACTCGCCCGGATTGTCGCGGCAGAACTGCCGCCAGCCGATCGGTGCCGAAGTGGCACCCTGTTCGCTCAGGAAGGCGAGGCGATCGTTCGCCGTGGCCGCTCCACCCGATATCGCAATCAGCACGGCCATCGAGAGCGCGCCGAGCGCCGCCCTGCCAGCCGTCTTGCCCCTCTGCCAGGTCACAAGACCCTTCATGACGTGTCCCTCCGTCGATGTCCGGACACTGGCAGGGCGGCTTTGCGGTGGGCTGAAACGGATCGGTGAAAGGCGACGGGTTTGCGTCAGGATTCGTTGAGTTTAACGACCCGTGGATTTACCGAGAGAATTCACGATGCGATTCAAGTCGAGTGGACAAATATCTGAAATGGTGAGGATTTCCGGTGCGTTTGTCGGACGGGATCGGTAGCGGTCGCTAACGAATGGCGGACCTGGACGCGACGATGGTGAACGCCGCAAGGTCGGGGCGACGACCACCGTTTACCGGCGCTTCAGCACGACACCACGTCGCGTTTCGCAACGTCAGCGAAAGCAGTCGAACCTGCCGTTGGGGGAGGCGGGAAGAGCAGAAGCGGAGGAGAGGCGCGCGGGCGGCGGCTCAGCGCGGGATGGCGACCGGCTCCGCGTCGGCGCGCAGGTCGGCGCCGAGTTCCTCGCCAAGGGCGAGAATGGTCTCGAGCGGCTGCTGGCCGGAGAACTCGATGGCGATGCCCCGTTCCAGGACGCGCACGACGCGGGCCATGGTGCGCGAGATCTGCACGACATCGCCGGGCTTGAGATCGTCGACGCCGCCGATGGCCGCGCCCGACAGCGAGATGTCGAGAACCCGAACGGGGACCTTGTCGCCGAGCGGGGTGGTGATGGTTGTGAAGGGATTGCGCGGGATGACGCGCTCGTGCCGGCGATCTTCGGGCAGGCCGAGGATCTGCCGGTTGGCGAGCCATGTCAGCTGGTCGGCGAGCTTGTCCCGCTTCCGCAGGGACGCCTCGATGGTCATCGAGAATCCGGTCTCGCTGACGCGGACGATCATGCCCTCGATGCGTCCGACATGGTCGAGATAGGCGATGACCCGTTCGCCGAGCTTGCCGACGACTGGGGCGACGATGGCGGCGCCCCCCGGCGACATGTCGATGACCTGGCAGGGGAATTCGCGCCGGTCGGAGAGCATGAAGCGGCCGAGCACGTCCACCCGCACACGCTGGAAGCGGCGGTTCTCTTCCGACGATGGTGCGGACAGGACTTTCGCGAGCGCTGACATGTTCGGCAGGGTTCGAGGGCGACCGGTCAAAGATTAACGACGGAGCGTTAACGCAGTCTTGCGCGGAATCAACTCAGGCGACATTCCCGCCCTGAATGACACGCAGGGCGGGGCGTCCCGCAAACGGCCGGAGGCCGGGCTGGATGGTTGCCTCCCGCGCAACCACGTCGGCGCCGCTCCAGTTCGGCCACAGAAGGCGCACGGACTCGACCGCGATGGTCCGGATGCCGTCCCGGCCCACCCAGTAGGGCGTTTCAGGCGCGGTCAGGCAGCCGATCATCCGCGCGCCGATCCGGCCGCGATGGACGAGGGGCAGGACGGTTGCCTCCATGGCCATAGTCCGCCCGGCGGTGCTGGTGCCCGTCAGGGCCATGAGCAGGCCGGCATTGGCGGCAAGCGCATCGCGCAGGGCGCGGATGGCGACGGGGCGGGCGGCATCGGAATAGGCGTCGAGGAAGCCGACACCCTTCATCTCCCGCCCGAACAGCGCACAGACGCGCGATCCGGCGAGCCGATAGGGCAGGGAACCTGCCCGGTCACCCTCAAGGATGAAGGTGCTGCCGAGGATCGGGGCGATGTCTCGGGGATCGATCTCGGCGCGATCCGGAGCCGGACGACCGGCGCGCAGCTGATCCCAGTAGGTGAAGAGGGAACTGCTCTCGGTGTCGGTCATGATCTTCCTCGTCTGTACCGATCCGGGACGGAAATGGACCGTCGCTTCGGGTCTGCGGGATGAGGAGCAGCGGCCGTGCCAGCGCCGGCCGGGGCGGGCAGGGTTAAGGATCGGTTTCGCGGTTAGGGTTAAGAAAGGCTTTCCATTGCGTGCCGGCGCCGCGACGTGTTTGGCTGACGGCGTTCCACGAATTCGGAAGGCAGGGATTGACTCCCCCGCCGACCGCTCGACTTTCAGGCATTCTCCTGGGGACATGAGGAGATGGAGACGTGACTTCGCGGGAATGGTTCGCCATTCCCCACGTTCCCGCCGGGGGAGATCGCAAGATCTCCCCCCTTTTTTTGTCGGGAATCGGGGGCGATCCGCCGTTCCGGGGACAGCCTCGCGACCGCGGCCCTCGACACCGGCCCCGCCTTGGCTCTAGTGAAGCCGTCCCGTCCGCCCCATAAGCAGTCCCGTCCTTGTCCGAGCGCGAACCGATCCTCAACGTTCCCGGCGTCGTCACGGTGCTGTGTGGCCTCATGATCGCCATCCACGCGGTGCGCGAGTTCCTCCTCGGCGAGGACCGCGACCGCGAGGTGCTGCTGACCTTCGCCTTCATCCCGTCCCGCTTCGAGCGTTCGCTCGCAGGCTCCTGGGGCTTTCCGGGCGGCGCGGCGGCCGATGCGTGGACCTTCGTCACCTACGCCTTCCTGCATGCCGACTGGACCCATCTCGGGGTCAATGTCCTGTGGTTCCTGGTCTTCGGCACGGCAGTCGCGCGCCGGTTCGGGACGATCCGCAGCCTGCTGTTTTTCGCCGTGACCGCCGCCGCCGGCGCGCTCGGCCATCTCGCGGCGGTTGGAACGGCCTTCGTACCGGTGATCGGGGCCTCGGCCGCGGTATCCGGCTTCACGGCGGCGGCGCTGCGCTTCGTCTTCCAGATGGGCGGACCGCTCGGCGCCATGCGCCAGACCGGCGAGGACGCCTATCGCATGCCGGCGCTGAGCCTCGGCGCCATGTTGCGAAACGGTCCCGTGATGGGAATGGTGGCGGTGTGGATCGCGGTCAACGTCGCCTTCGGCGCCATCAGCCTGCCCATCCCCGGCTTCGAGGGCCAGATCGCGTGGCAGGCGCATCTCGCCGGCTTCGCCGCGGGGCTCCTGCTGTTCCGCTTCTTCGATCCCGTGCCGCGGGCCTGACCCCGGTATTGCACTGCACTGCGGCTGCCTTGTCTTCGCCCGAAGCTGTGCCAATACTCGTCTTCCGGGCGACCGGGGCATGACTGGCGGGGCGCGCCCGCATTCGGGGCGTCCCTCCGCGACCGGAGGCGCAGATCATGAACGTGAAGAGCATTCTGGATGCCAAGGGCCGGGCGGTGGCGACGATCGCCGCCGACGCGACCCTGGCGGATGCGGCCCATCTCCTCGCCGGGAAGCGGATCGGCGCCGTGGTGGTGACCGGACCGGGCTATTCGGTGGCCGGTATTCTCTCCGAGCGCGACATCGTGCGCTCGCTGTCGGAGCGTGGCGCGACCTCGCTCGACCGCTCCGTCGGCGATACGATGACGAAGAAGGTGATTACCTGCACCGAGATGGACCCCATCGGCCACCTGATGGAGAGCATGACAGAGGGCAAGTTCCGCCACCTGCCGGTGGTCGAGGATGGTCGCCTCGTCGGGATCATTTCCATCGGCGACGTGGTGAAGTGGCGCCTCGCGGAGATCGAGAGCGAGCACGACGCCCTGAAGAACTATGTGATGAACGCCTGACGCGCTCAGGCGACCGCCTTCAGCGCGTCGGCAATGTCTGGCAGCAGGCGTTCGGCGGCTTCCTCGCCGAGCGCGATGGCTTCTGCGGCGCGGTGGAACTCGAACAGCCCGATCTTCAGGAGGCGTGGTCCGATCAGGACGTTCGGTGGATCTCCGGCGAGGCGCTGGCGGGCGATCCGCTCCTGGGTGGCGTTGAACGCCTTGGCCATGACGGTGGGAATGCCCGGCGCACGGGCAACCGCGATGCGCGGGTCGATGAGGCCCGGCTCGCCGTCGAGGGACATGCCTGCCCGCAGCGGCCGCGACAGGGCCCGGCCGATGCCGCGTCCCAGGCCCCGGCCGATGCCCTTGCCCAGATTGACCATGGCGTTGACGCGCGGCCGCCGCTCGACCAGGGGCAGCGCCTCGTCCTCTGGGCTCGTGCCATGGTCCTGGATGACGGTGGCGCGGCCGAGCGCGTCGGCATTGAGGCTGACGGCAATGACCAGTCGCGCGCCGAGGGCACGGGTCACCGAGACGGGGACCGGATTCGACAGCGCGCCGTCCATCAGCCAGCGGCCGCCGACCCGCACCGGCGGCAGGATGCCGGGGAGGGCGTAGGAGGCCCTGAGCGCCGTCAGCAGCCGGCCGCGCGTCAGCCAGATCTCGTGGCCCGTGCCGATCTCCGTCGACACGGCGGCAAAGCCGATCGGCAGGTCCTCGATCCGTGTCTCGCCGATCTCCCGCTCCAGGAGCTGGGCGAGGCGCGAGCCGCCCATCAACCCGCCGCCGGAAATGGCGATGTCGACGAGCGAGATGACGTCGCGACGCTTCAGGGACAGCGCCCAGTCCGCGAGGGCGTCGAGCTTGCCGGCCGCATAGAGGCCGCCGACCGCAGCTCCGATGGAGGTGCCGGCGATGACGTCCGGCTCGTAGCCTGCCCGGACCAGGGTGCGGATTACCCCAACATGGGCGAGGCCGCGCGCCGCCCCGCCACCCAGGGCCAGCCCGATGACCGGGCGCGACTGCGGGGCTACCGCCTGACCGAAATCGGCGGGTTCGCTGTCTTCCCGGCGCCGACGCCTGAACTTCAGCATGGCTCAGCCGAAGGCCGGGCGCAGGCGCTCGGCGTCGCGTGGTGCGAGCCGCACGGCCTCCAGAGGCCCGCCGGTCGGGATGGCGCGGTAGAAGCAGGTGCGCCGACCGGTATGGCAGGACCCGCCGTCGCCGCCGACTGTGACCTTCAGCCAGACCGCGTCCTGGTCGCAGTCGATGCGCATCTCCGCCACCGTCTGAATCTGTCCGGAGGTGTCGCCCTTGTGCCAGAGCACCTGGCGCGAGCGCGACCAGTAGTGCGCCTCGCCGGTCTCGATGGTCAGGCGCAGGGCCTCTGCATTCATGTGCGCGACCATCAGCAGGTCCCCCGTTCGCGCATCGCTGGTCACCGCGGTGATCAGACCATCGACGCCGAAACGCGGCAGCAGGCGGTCACCTTCCTCGATATCGGCCCTGGAAGGTGACGCAGGGGTTTGCGGGGCGCAGTCGGCACACATGGCAGGGGTCCGGGATGGGGAAGGGCGATGATCTCTGTCAAGCTTTCTAACCCGCCCCTGTGGAGAAGCCCAAGGGGTTCCACGCGTGGAAGTGCCCGGCCACCGCCGTGTCAAGGTTAACGCTTTCTTCCGCTCGTCGGGCCCCTGCGCCCCGATGTAGTCTCCGCGATCTCATCCCCGGAGAGCGATATGAGCGAGCAGCGAGAGCTTTTCTCGACGTCCGTCCTGTCGGACCAGTCCGAACTCAAGGCCCATGCCGCGCTCTATGCGGCCCGCGAGCGGGCCGGCCAGCCGGAGGTCTCGGAGCTCGCCATCGTCACGGCCGCTCCCCGCGTCATCCCGCAGGGCGGCGCCGCCGCGGCGCGGGCGCTGCGCGAAAAGCTCGTCGCCGAGCACAGGGCCGTCGTGGTGGAGGCGGCGTCACGGTTCGGTCGCCGCGAGAATGGCGCCATTCCGGCAAAGTCCATCCTCAGGTTCCGCCTGCGCGACCTGCCGAAGCTGGTGCGGCCGGCGCGGGACCCGCAGGCGCCGGGCGACTGTGGGTCGCCGGGACCGCAGCCGCCAGATCGAGAAAGCGCCGACGAATCTCCGCGGCATAGGGGTTGAGTTGCTCAATCGCCTGCAGAACGCCCGGCGCATCGTTCCGCACCATGCCGACGGCCTCCATCAGCAGATCGAAGCTGCGCGTGGTGATGCGCGTGGGCAGAGGTTCGAGGCCGGTGAGCGCCCGGGCGATGAGATGCGTCAGCCCCTGGGCGATGGCGGCCTCGCGATCGTGCTCCTCCGGCGAGCTGACGAAGGCGCGGAGCCCGAAGGCCCGCCGCAGGAACGCTGCGACGCGCCGCTCGCCGCCGCCGCGCACCGGACAGATCGCGATCTTCAGCCCTGCAATGCCGTCGCGGCCGCTCTCCGGGCCGAACAGCGGATGGGTCGCGACGATCCGCACGCCGTCGGGAAGCGTGGCGCGCATGAGCGTCGCCGGCAGGACCTTGACCGAACCGACGTCGAGGACCAGCGCTCCCGGCCGGATATGCGGCCGCGCCGCCTCAAGGGCCTCGCCAAGCCCGGCCACGGGCACGGCGAAGACGAGGATCGGGCATCCGGCGACGGCGGCAAGGCTCGCCGGGCGCACGCCATCTATGGACGGACCCGCCATGGGATCGTAGGCGAGGACGTCGAAGTGGCGGCGCAGATGGCCCGCCATGAAGCGGCCGAAGGCGCCGAAGCCGAAAATGCCGAGGCGCGGGCGGAGAGGGAGGAGTTTGATCGTGTCCATGGCAGGTCTCTGGTGGGGCTGTCTGCCAGAGGGGCTGCCGATAAGGACCGCTGGCGAGGCAGCGGTCGAGGAATGACGAAACGTCCCGCTGTTATGGGAGCGGGGCGTAATAGGGGCGGGCGATGGTGCGGGCCGTCGTCATGGGCGTCCTCGTAGTCGGCGCAGGGTGAAGGTGTCAATCGGTGATGCCTCCGGTGATACCATTGCGGCGCGAAACGGGCTGATGCTAAGACGCCCCATCCATTCTTCCTCGTTCCAACGGTGACTTCCGCATGTCCGTCGATCAGGCGACCGTCCGGCGTATCGCGCATCTCGCGCGCATCGCCGTGACCGATGACGAGGTGCCCCACCTCCAGGGCGAGCTCAACGCCATCCTCGCCTTCGTCGAACAGCTGAACGAGGTTGACGTCTCGAATGTCGAGCCGATGACCTCCGTCACCCCGATGGCCATGAAGAAGCGGCAGGATGTCGTGACGGACGGCGGCATCCCCGATCTCATCATCGCCAATGCGCCGGAGCGCGAGGGCCATTTCTTCGCCGTGCCGAAGGTCGTGGAGTAAGTCATGAGCGACCTGACGAAGCTGACCATCGCCGAGGCCCGCGACGGCCTCACCAGGAAGTCGTTCTCGGCGGCCGACCTGACGCGCGCCTACCTCGCGGCCATGGAGACCGGCCGCAAGCTCAACGCCTATGTGCTGGAGACGCCCGAGAAGGCGCTGGAGATGGCGGCCGCCTCCGACGCGCGGATCGCGAAGGGCGAGGCGGGGCCGCTGGAGGGCATTCCGCTCGGCGTGAAGGATCTGTTCTGCACCAAGGGCGTCAGGACCACCGCCTGCTCGAACATCCTCGGCAATTTCGTGCCGCCCTATGAATCGACGGTGACGAGCAATCTGTGGCGCGACGGCGCCGTCATGCTCGGCAAGCTCAACAACGACGAGTTCGCCATGGGGTCGTCCAACGAGACGAGCTGCTTCCCCGGACCGATCAACCCCTGGCGGCGGCAGGGCTCCAACGTCGGCGCCGGCGCCGGCGGTGTCGAGGGCAGCTACCTCGTTCCCGGCGGCTCCTCCGGCGGCTCCTCGGCCGCCGTCGCCGCCATGCTCTGCGCCGGCGCGACCGCCACCGATACCGGCGGCTCGATCCGCCAGCCGGCGGCGCTGACCGGCACGGTCGGCATCAAGCCGACCTATGGCCGGGTGTCGCGCTGGGGCATCGTCGCCTTCGCCTCCTCGCTCGACCAGGCCGGCCCCATCGCCCGCGACGTGAAGGACGCCGCGATGATGCTGCGCTCCTTCGCGGGGTCCGATCCGAAGGACACGACCTGCGTCGACCGCGAGGTGCCCGATTACGTCGCGGCGGTCGGCAAGTCGGTCAGGGGCATGACCATCGGCATCCCCCGGGAATACCGCATCGACGGCATGCCGGAGGAGATCGAGAAGCTCTGGGACGAGGGCGCGCAGATCCTGAAGGATGCCGGCGCCAATATCGTCGAGATCTCGCTGCCGCACACGAAATATGCCCTGCCGGCCTACTACATCGTGGCGCCCGCGGAGGCCTCCTCCAACCTCGCCCGCTACGACGGTGTCCGCTACGGCCTGCGTGAGCCGGGCAAGGACATCGTCGAGCTCTACGAGAAGACCCGCGCCAAGGGCTTCGGCAAGGAGGTCAAGCGGCGCATCATGATCGGCACCTATGTGCTGTCGGCCGGCTATTACGACGCCTACTACGTGCGGGCGCAGAAGCTGCGCACGCTGATCAAGCAGGATTTCGAGCAGGCCTATGCCTCGGGCGTCGACGCCATCCTGACGCCGGCGACGCCGTCCGCCGCCTTCGGCATCGGCGAGAAGGGTTCCGCCGATCCGGTCGAGATGTACCTGCAGGACGTCTTCACCGTGACCGTGAACATGGCGGGCCTTCCGGGTATCGCGGTCCCCGCGGGTCTTGACCCACAGGGCCTGCCGCTCGGCCTGCAGCTCATCGGCCGCGCCTTCGACGAGGAGACGCTGTTCTCGGTGGCGAGCGTCATCGAGAAGGCCAAGGGGCGTTTCCCGGTTTCGGACCGCTGGTGGGGGTGAGCCCATGATCTCCGCCCGGGCCGTCGCCATCGCCGCGCTGACGGTCTTCGGGTGGGTGCTGTTGGCGCTGGCTGTGCTGATGGCGGTCTATGTCACCCTCGCCTGGCGTGCGGGCGACCCGGCGTTCAAGATCGCCTATCTCGCCGCCATGGGTCTCGGGGCCCTGGCGGGTGGCTTCGCCTGTCGCTTCTGGGCGCGCCGCATTGCCGGCGGGCGCACCGGCTAGCCCTCCGCAGATGCCGGTTCCGCTGCGGTACCGCCTACACGGGACTTTAAGGCTCATCGGCGATGGTCGGTCGAACGCTCACGCTCCGGGACGCCCGATGTCTTCCGTCCATCCCACCCTCGACGCGCCTGCCGGGCAGGGGAGCCTCGCCCGGCTCGCCGCGCTGCCACTCTTCGCGCTCGCCATCTTCGTCTCGGCCTTCCTGCTGTTCTCCGTGCAGCCGCTGTTCACCAAGATGGTGCTGCCGGTGCTCGGCGGCACGCCCGCGGTCTGGTCGGTGGCGATGGTCTTCTTCCAGGGCGTGCTGCTCGCCGGCTACGGCTACGCCTATCTCCTGAACCGCCTGCTCGATCCCCGTCGCGCCGCCCTCGTTCATCTCGCCATGATGGCGGTCGTCTTCGCGCTCGCCCTGCCAATCGCGCTGGCGCCGGGCTGGGGGCGTCCTCCGGCCGAGGGCGAGGCGCTGTGGCTCATCGGCCTGTTCACGGCCTCGGTCGGGCTGCCCTTCTTCGCCATCGCCGGCAATGGGCCCCTCCTGCAGGCCTGGTTCGCCCGCACCGGCCACCGCGACGCTGCCGATCCCTACTTCCTCTACGGCGCCTCCAATCTCGGCTCCTTCCTGGCGCTGCTGTCCTATCCCTTCGTCATCGAGCCGCTTCTGCCGCTGAAGATCCAGTCGGCCGTCTGGGCGGGCGGTTTCGCCGTGCTTGGCGGGTTGATCACGCTGGCCGGCCTGATCCTCGCCCGGACCGTCCGGGCGCAGGCGGCGCCGGCTCCGTCGAGCCGCCCCGCCACGCCGGTCGCCTGGGCCGACCGGCTGACGTGGATCGGCCTTGCCGCCGTTCCCTCGGGACTGCTGGTGGCGCTGACAGCGCACCTGTCCACCGATGTCGCCGCCGTGCCGCTCCTCTGGGTGCTGCCGCTGGCGCTGTTCCTGCTCACCTTCGTGCTCGCCTTCCGCGACGGCGGCGCCGGGCTTCACCGGGCCATGGTGGCGGTCCAGCCGCTCATGCTGGTCGGCGTCGTCTTCGCGATGGTGCTCAGCGCCAAGGTGCCCTGGCCGCTGGCGGCGGCGCTGCACGTCGGCTTCTTCTTCGTCGCCACCATGGTCTGCCATGGCGAGCTCTACCGCCGCCGTCCGGCTGCCGCCCATCTGACCGAGTTCTACGTCATGCTGTCGGTCGGCGGCGTTATCGGCGGCATCTTCGCCAGCCTCGCCGCGCCGGTCCTGTTCAACACCATCCTCGAATACCCGATCCTCGTGGTCGCAGCCGTCCTGTGCCGTCCCGGCATGGGCGCGGCGCTGGCGCGGCTCGGCTGGCAGCGCACCTCCCTGGCCGCCGCCGCGCTGGCCGCGCTGATGGCGCTTCAGGCGGCCACGGGCGTCACCTTCAAGGCGCTGCCCGTCATCGCCTATCTGTTCGTCGTCTGCGGTGTGGCCGCGACGCTGCTGCTCGGCCGCGAAAAGCCGGCCATGCTGCTGGCGGGCGCGCTCGCCTTCTTCGCGGTGAGCCAGGCGCCGGTCATGCCTGCGGGCACGCTGGCGCGCGAGCGGTCCTTCTTCGCCGTCCACGAAGTGCAGGAGACGGCGAACGGGCAGGGGCGCCTGCTGGTCCACGGCGTCACCGTTCACGGCGCCGAGCGGGTGCGCCATCCCGATGGCACGGTCATCGAGGGGCGGCCGGAGCCGGCGAGCTACTACCATCGCGCAGGCCCCTTCGCCGAGGCGATCAGCGCAGTCCGCACGGCCCGCGCCGGACGGCCGCTGCGCATCGCCGCCATCGGCCTCGGGGTCGGCTCGCTCGCCTGCTACAGCCAGCCCGGAGACGCCTGGACCTTCCTCGAGATCGATCCCGTCGTCGTGCGCATCGCCCGCGACAACAGATTGTTCTCCTCGCTGACCCGCTGCGCGCCCGACGCTCCGGTGGTCATCGGCGATGGCCGCCTGACGCTCGCCGACCAGCAGGGGCGCTTCGACCTGATCATCATCGACGCCTTCTCCTCCGACGCCATTCCGGTGCATCTGCTGACGCGCGAGGCCTTCGCCGGCTATGTCGAGAAGCTGGCGCCGGGCGGGGCGCTCGTCTTCCACATCACCAACCGCAACATGGACCTGCGCCCGGTCGTGGCCGCGTCAGCAGAAGCCCATGGCCTGACCGGCGGCATCCGCCACATCGTGGCTGAGGGCGGGGGCATCCGCGAGACGCTGACGGGGACGTCGATGGTGGCTATGGTGGCGCGCGCCGTGCAGGCGATGGGTCCGGCGGCTACGGCTCCCGAATGGCGACCGCTCGCCGTGCCTGTAGGCTTCCGCGGCTGGACCGACGACTACTCCAATATCATCGACCCGATCATGCGGCGCTTCCGCCAGCCTTAGGGCTGGCGGCGTCCGCATTTGCGCGGGCGCCGCCGCGGGCCGCGGCGACGGGGGGCGCGGCCTTCGGCCCGAGGTGGGGGGGTATCCACCGCTCGGTTTACGCCCGGCCATCGGGGTCGGATGCCTCGGTCGGAGAAAATCTGCAGGTGAGCGACAGCCTGTCGCATCCAAATCGCGCCCCGTCGTGTAGAACCCATGACTGCATGGTTCGGGAGGCTCCATGGCGTCGGTCACCGTCGATCTCAGGGATGCGCTCGCGCGTAGCGCGGGCGGCGACAAGGCTGCGCTGAGAATGATCTACGAGAGCGAATGCGCGTCGATGATCGGTGTCGCCGCGCGCATCGTGAAGCGGCGCGAACTGGCCGAGGAGGTCGTGCAGGAGGCCTTCGTCAAGGTGTGGCGCAACGCCCACCGCTATGACCCGGCCCTCGGCCCGCCAAAGGCCTGGATCTACGCCATCGTCCGCAATCAGGCGATCAACACGCTGCGCAGCGGCCGGCGCGAGGACCTCGTCGACGAAGTGCCCGAAGACTCCGGCTCCGCCGTCGAAGCCTTCGCGGCGGCAGAGCGCCTGCCCGACGGTCACGCGCTGCGCCGCTGCCTGGAGGGGCTCGAGGCCCGCCGCCGCACCAGCCTGCTGATGGCCTATGTGGACGGCTTCTCGCATGGCGAGATCGCCGGCCGGCTGGCCGTGCCGCTCGGCACCGTGAAGGCGTGGATCCGTCGCTCGCTCCTCGCACTCCGCGAGTGCATGGGGTGACCGACGATCTCATCGCCACGGCTGGCGAATATGTCGCGGGCCTGATGTCGGCCGAGGAGCAGGACGCCTTCGAGCGGCGCATCGCCACGGATGCGGAGGCTCGGCGCGCGGTGGCCGACTGGCGCCAGCGCCTGCTCGCGCTCGACGAGACGGCGACGCGACTGACCCCCTCGGACGGCCTCTGGCGCTCCATCGAGGCGGCCATCGGCGCTGCGCGGCCCGTGGTCACCGAAAGCCCCGGCGTCCTTTCCCGGCTCTGGCAGAATGCCGCTGCGCTGCGCTGGGCCTCGCTCGCCAGTGCGGCCGCGGCCCTCGTCATGGCCGTCCTGCTCGTCGCCCAGCCCTTCGATCGCGCCGACCGGCCGACCGTCGTCGCCGTGCTGATCGCCCCCAACACCAGCGAGGCGGGCGCCATCGTCGAGGCCTTCGCGGACGGGCGGGTGAGGGTGGTGCCGCTCCGCGCCATTCCGGTGCCCGAAGGCCGGGTGCTGCAGGTCTGGACCCTGTGGGACCGCCAGGTCGGCCCGCGCTCGGTCGGTCTCATGCCGCGGGCGGAGGCGCGCATCTATGCGACCTCCGGCATGCCGCGGCCGGTCGACCAGCAATTGTATGAGATCACGCTGGAGCCGGCGGGGGGCTCGCCGACCGGGCGTCCCACAGGCCCGATCCTCTATGTCGGGCGGGGATCGACGCCACTTTGATCGAGGGCGATGGGCAGTCGGCAATGGACAGTGGTTTCGCGCGATCGCGGACGGCCACTTGCCCGCTGGCGCCCCGTTGGGCTACCCAAGCGCATCTCCTTCATCGCCGGGCCCGCCCATGACCGCTCACGCCAATCCGAAAAACCTCATCCCTGGCGCCACCGGCGACTGGGAGGTGGTGATCGGCCTCGAGATCCATGCGCAGGTGGCCTCCAACTCGAAGCTGTTCTCGGGCGCCGCCGTCGGCTTCGGCGATGACCCCAACGCCAATGTGAGCCTCGTGGACGCGGCCATGCCGGGCATGCTGCCGGTGATCAACGAGGAATGCGTCCGCCAGGCGATCCGCACCGGCCTCGGTCTGAAGGCGAAGATCAACCACCGCTCGGTCTTCGACCGGAAGAACTACTTCTATCCGGACCTGCCGCAGGGCTACCAGATCAGCCAGTACAAGAGCCCGATCGTCGGCGAGGGCGAGGTCATCGTCGACCTCTCGCCGACCGAGAGCTTCAAGGTCGGCATCGAGCGCCTGCATCTCGAGCAGGATGCCGGAAAGTCGATCCACGACCAGCATCCGACGCTGTCCTATGTCGACCTCAACCGATCGGGGGTCGCGCTCATGGAGATCGTCTCCAAGCCCGACATGCGCTCGTCCGACGAGGCCAAGGCCTATGTGACGAAGCTGCGCACCATCCTGCGCTATCTCGGCACCTGCGACGGCGACATGGAGAAGGGGAACCTCCGCGCCGACGTGAACGTCTCGGTGCGCAAGCCGGGCGATGCCTTCGGCACGCGCTGCGAGATCAAGAACGTCAATTCCATCCGCTTCATCGGCCAGGCGATCGAGTACGAGGCGCGGCGGCAGATCGGCATCATCGAGGATGGAGGCACCATTGACCAGGAGACGCGTCTCTACGACGCCGGCAAGGGCGAGACGCGTTCCATGCGCTCGAAGGAAGAGGCGCATGACTACCGCTACTTCCCCGATCCGGACCTCCTGCCGCTCGAATTCAGCCAGGCCTATGTGGACGAACTTGCTTCCCACCTGCCGGAGCTGCCCGACGCCAAGAAGGCGCGCCTGATCGCGGCCTACGGCCTGACGCCCTATGATGCCTCCATCCTCGTTCTGGAGAAGGAGAGCGCCGACTATTTCGAGGCCGTCGCCAAGGGGCGTGACGGGAAAACGGCCGCCAACTGGGTGATCAACGAGCTGTTCGGCCGCCTCAACAAGGAAGGCAAGGATGTCACGGCATCGCCGGTGTCCCCGGCGCAGATCGGGGGCATCATCGACCTGATCCAGGCCGGCACCATCTCCGGCAAGATCGCCAAGGACCTGTTCGAGATCGTCTTCACCGAAGGTGGCGACCCCGCCGCCATCGTCGAGGCGCGCGGCATGCGTCAGGTCACCGATACCGGTGCCATCGAGAAGGTGATCGACGAGGTGATCGCCGCCAACCCCGACAAGGTCGAGCAGGCGAAGGCCAAGCCCACCATGCTCGGCTGGTTCGTCGGACAGGTGATGAAGGCTTCGGGCGGCAAGGCCAATCCGGGCGCCGTCAACGAGATGCTGAAGACGAAGCTCGGCATCGAATAGCCGATCGCATTGAACCTCGGCAGAGGTGGCCGCGACCAAGGGCCATGCCCGCAGCCTGTTTCCAGCCCTGCCTCGAATGCCGCGACAATCCCGACGGGCCGCTCTGCCGGGGTGCCGATGGCCGGCGTGACCTCGCACGCATCGCCCGCGGCTACCTGCGACAGGGCCACCCGGAGGCCATCGATCACGATATCGCCTTCGACTGCGCCTTCTCGATGCTGCACGACGACATCGATACGACGCTCGCCTTCATCTTCACCGCGAGCGACCTCTGCGAGAACGACGAGCAGCGCGCCTATCTCGGCGCCGGGACGCTCGAAAGCCTGCTGGTGAACGCGGGGCCGGCCGTCATCGATCGAGTGCTCGATCGCGCCCGCCGCGACCCGGCGTTCAGGCGCGTGCTGTCCGGCGTCTGGGGCCACAGCGCCATGGACAAGACCGTCCGCGCGCGGATCGACGCCCTTCTCGCCCCGCCGGTGTTCAAGACGCCGGCTCCGAAGCCGGGCCAACGAAACAGGCCGCATCGCCGCCGCTGACGGTTATGCATGCGACTTGCTTGTGACGCTCCGTTGTCCAGAGAATGGGCGCGGAGGCGTTTCATGGTTCTTCAAAGACGGCCGCACAGGCCATACAGGCTCGCGGTTGCGGCGGTCGCAACTGCCGGCGTGGTCCTGGCGGCGACATTTGCCTTCAGGGCTTTTTCCCTGCCCCTGCTGCTCGCCTCCATCGGCGGATCGGCCGTCATCGTCTTCGGCATGCCGGACAGCCGGATGGCACGCCCGCGCAGCCTCTATGGCGGTCACGCCTTCGGTCTGGCTGCCGGGTTCGTGGCGGTCATGCTGGGGCGGAGCGACTATGCCGTCGCCGCTGCAGTGGCTCTGGCCCTTGTGGCGATGCTTCTCACCGACACGGTTCATTCGCCGGCGGGCGCCGACCCCATCATCGTGGCGACGAGCGGCGTGGGGTGGGAAATCCTGCTGATCGCCGCAGGTCTTCTGATCCTCGCGGATGCCCTGGGCCGGTTCATCGGATGGTGTTTCGGCGACCCGCAACGGTGAATGGCAGGAACGCAGTTCTCCCCACTTGCGCGCATCGGGCAATCCCGTTTTCCATGCGCCTCCCTCAGGGAGGACAAACATGACGAAGCGCTTCACGCTCAACGGTTTCTGGCTGTCGGGACCGACCTACAAGGTCGGCCTCATGCTCAGCCTCTGCGGCGAGGATTTCGCCTACAACTCCATCAATCTGCGCGCCGGCGAACACACGACGCCGGCCTTCCTCGCCAAGAACCGCTTCGGGCAGGTGCCCGTGCTGGAGGATTCGAAGGCGGGTATCGCGCTATGCCAGTCGGCGGCAATCCTCGAGCATCTCAACGCCGAGCTCGGCAAGTTCAAGGGCGATGGCGTCGGCGATCTCGCCCGCGCCCGCGAGTGGATGTTCTGGGACTTCGACCGGCTCGCCGGCCCCATCTACCGCTCGCGTGCCCAGCGCTTCGGCATCCGCAATTTCAATCAGCCGATCATGGAAATGTACTGGGCCGAGGGCAACATGGCCCTGAAGGTGCTTGAGGAGGCGCTGGCGAAATCGGACTGGCTGGCGGGCGCGCAGCCGACCATCGGCGACATCGACGTCTATGGCGTCGTCGCCTATGCGCCGCAGGCAGGCTTCGACCTCAAGGCCTATCCGGCCATCGGCGCCTGGATGACGCGCATGGAGGCGCTGCCCGGCTTCATCCCGAGCGACGGCCTGCCCAAGGCATCGCGTCCGTGAGTTCGGACGCGGCCACCCTGCGCGAGGCGACCGCGGCCGACGTGCCGCGGATCGCCGCTCTCATCGCCATGGGCAATGCTTCCAGGCCCATGGGGGCGGCCGAGGCCGAGGCGGAAGGGCGGCTGCCGGTCTATGCCGAGGCCTATCGGCGCATCGCCGCATCGGAGGCCAATCACCTCTACGTGGCGGAGCTGGCGGGCCGGGTGGTCGGCACCTACCAGCTGACCGTCCTGCCGGGCATCGCCGAGCGCGGCCGCACGCGCGGCAAGATCGAGAGCGTCCATGTCGACCCGGCGCTGCGGGGAAGCGGCATCGGCGCCGCCATGATGCGCCATGCGCTCGTCGTGGCGCGCGAGAAGGGCATCGGTCTGATCGAACTCTCGTCCAACAAGAACAGGACCGACGCCCACCGCTTCTACGAGCGGCTGGGGTTCGCCAGGAGCCACGAAGGCTTCAAGATGGCGCTCGACTGAGCACCATCCCGGGCCGGGCGAGGGTCAGCTGCGGACGCGGCGCGCGCGGCATTCGGGGAGAAAGGTGCGCCAGGTCTTGCCAGCGGCCTGCAGGCGGGGCTTGTCACGCCGCCATTCGGCGCCGCAGTCGCGCATGATCTGGTCGTTGCGCAACTGCGCCGCCGAGCGCGCCCGACGGGGCGTCGTCGTGGTCGTGGTCGCGGCCGGGGGGGTCGTCGTCGCGGTCGCGGCGGGGCGGCTGCGCGCAGGCGCCGTCGCCGTCTGGGCGGCAACCATGTCGGCGGTGAGGACGAGGGCGGCAATGGCCGCCAGCCAGTGAAGTCGCATGGTGATCCTCCTTGTGATCGCGGGACATCCTGATCGCGGGCATCGTTCCACCGTCCGGCCCAACGCAGGATGAACGCCGCTCAGGTTGTATCCTGCCCTGTTCCTGCAACCGTGCAAATGAGGCATCGCACGGATGTGACGGCCGGGGGCTTGGCCTCGCGCCGCGACCTGCTAGCTTCGCGCCCCTGCGGACCGCCGGAGACAACCGGAGCCGCCCGAAACGCCCCCCGCGGAGACGCTCCATGTCGCAACGCCCGATCGATCTCTACTACTGGCCGACCCCGAACGGCTGGAAGATCACCATCATGCTGGAGGAGTGCGGGCTGCCCTACACGGTCGTTCCGGTGAACATCGGCAAGGGCGACCAGTTCAAGCCGGAGTTTCTGAATATCGCGCCGAACAACCGCATGCCGGCCATCGTCGATCCGGACGGGCCGGGCGGCGAGCCGATCTCGGTCTTCGAATCCGGCGCCATCCTGATGTATCTCGGCCGCAAGACCGGCAAGTTCTACCCGCAGGACGAGCGCGGCCGCGTCGCCGTCGAGGAATGGCTGATGTGGCAGATGGCAGGCTTCGGCCCGATGCTCGGCCAGACGCACCATTTCCGCATCTATGCCCCCGAGAAGATCGAATACGCCATCAACCGCTATACCAATGAGGCGAACCGCCTCTACGGCGTGCTGAACCGGCGGCTTGAGGGCCGCGATTACATCTGCGGCAACTATTCCATCGCCGACATGGCCTGCATCGGCTGGGCCAAGCTCTGGGAGCGGCAGGGGCAGGACATTGCCCAGTTTCCGAACGTGAAGGCCTGGCTCGACCGCATGCTGGCGCGCCCCGCCGTGCAGAAGGGCCTTGCACTCAACAAGGACGACCGCAACGCAAATGCGCCACGAGACCCGGCGGCGCCGGCGATCCTGTTCGGCCAGACGGCGCGCTGAGGCGCGGCCCGCGAAGGGAAGGGCGGCCCGTGCCGCCCTGTCCCGTTAGTTCACCCGCGTCCAGGTCTGGCTGCGGCAGACGAGGCCGCCGAGAACGCAGCCGGACAGGCTCATGGCGTTCGCCGCCGGCATTGTCATGCGGCCGTTGTAGGTCTTTCCGTCCTGGAAGTTGTAGAGCGTGCCCTGCCAGGCGTTGGCGCCATTGGGGCGCATGGTGATCATCCGCACGCCGACGAGATTGCGGCTGCGCAGCGCGGCATTCTCGTTCTTCTCGTCGCGGGTGTTTCCGCGAACAGAGATGATCGTGCCGCAAATCTGACCGCCGCAATCGGCAAAGTGCACGCGGGTGTCGCCGGACTGGCTGGCGAAAGTGCCGATGGGGCTCTGGGCGAGGGCTGGCAGCGACAGGGCGGCGAGCAGGGCGGCTGTGGCGAGCGGCGTCTTCATGGGTGTCCTCCCGATGCGCCTTTGCGTCTGGGCACATCTGATCCGGCATTCTGCCGTCCGCGCCGGGGCGTCGTCCAGCGCCGGAGCCCCCTCTTCATCTTCCCGTAGCGTTAATTCATCGTTGACCTATGGGAAGCACACTGCCCCGAACAGAGGTAGCGGGTGGCCGCCGGCCGCCCTCATGGGAGATCATGCGATGACCGTGATGATCCTCGCGGAAGCGGACGTGCCGTCCATTGCGCCGATGGAGCTGGAAAACCGGCCGGCGCGGGAACTGGGAACCCTCTATGCGGCCGGCCGGGTTGTGCCGCGCGATCTGGTGGCGGCCCACATGTGGTTCAACATCGCCGCGCTGAAGGGCGACAAGGACGCTGCCCGCCAGCGGCAGGAGGTTGCTGCCGAAATGAGCAAGGATGAGATCGCTCAGGCTCTCGGCTGGGCGCGCGCCTGGCTGGATTCGCAGGCCCCGGTGGCGGTTTGATCAGGCGGCCTTTGCCCTTGCCCTCTCCCTGTCCATGTCGGGCAGGAAGATCGTCAGAAGGCCGATGAGCGGCAGGAACGAGCAGAGCCAGTAGACGTAGGCGATACCCTTCGCATCGGCGATCTGGCCGAGGACCGCCGCGCCGATGCCGCCCATGCCGAAGGCGAAGCCGAAGAACAGCCCCGCGATCATGCCGACCTTTCCCGGCACCAGTTCCTGCGCGAAGACGAGAATGGCCGAGAAGGCGGAGGCCATGACCAGACCGATGACCGCAGTGAGGATCGCCGTTCCGGTCAGGTTGGCGTAGGGCAGGGCGAGCGTGAAGGGGAGCGTGCCGAGGATCGACCCCCAGATGACCAGCTTGCGGCCGAAGCGGTCGCCGATCGGCCCACCGAGCACGGTGCCGACGGCGAGGCCCCCAAGGAAGATGAACAGCAGCAACTGGGCGTCGCGCACCGACACGCCGAAGCGGTGCATGGTGTAGAAGGTGTAGTAGCTCGTCAGGCTGGCCATGTAGACGTATTTCGAGAAGACGAGCAGCCCGAGAACGACGAGCGCTATCACGACCCTGCGGCGCGGCAGGACGAAGGGACGGGCCGGTGCGGGGCGGGTCGCCTGTGCCGCCCGCTGGCGCGCACACCAACCGCCGACCCTGACGAGGATGATCATGGCGGTGAGCGCCAGAACGGCGAACCAGGCGACGCTCTGCTGGCCGCGCGGCAGGATGATGAAGGCGGCCGCGAGCGGGCCGAGCGCGGTGCCAACATTGCCGCCGACCTGAAACAGCGACTGGGCGAGGCCATGGCGTCCGCCCGACGCGAGACGCGCCATGCGTGAGGATTCCGGGTGGAAGACTGCCGAGCCGAGCCCGACGAGCGCAGCGGCCAGCAGCAGCAGCTCGTAGCTTCCGGCATAGGCCAGCAGGATGAGCCCGGCGAGCGAGAAGCCCATGCCAGCGGCGAGCGAGTAGGGCTGCGGGTGGCGGTCGGTGTAGAGGCCGACGAGCGGCTGGAACAGCGAGGCCGTGCCGGAGAAGACGAAGGCGAGCAGGCCGATCTGGCCGAAATCCAGCGCGTAATTCTCCTTAAGCACCGGATAGAGCGCCGCGACCAGCGACTGCATGACGTCGTTGAGCAGGTGGCAGGTGCTGAGCGCCGCGAGGATTCCGAAGGAGGTGCGGTCGACGTGAGGCGCAGCCTGCTCGACGGGTGTGCTGGTCACGCGGGGCTCCTCGGGGCGGCTTCGGCGCGCGTTCTTCTTGCCCGATTGGGAGGCAGTTGTTGGCGTCGGTCAATGGCGCGCCGATGGGAGCCCGCATGCGCGGCGCGAGGGGCTCCCGTCGGGATCAGTTCACGACGCGGACCGCGCCCCTGGCGGCGCTGGTGGTGAGCGCCGCATAGGCTTTCAGCGCCGTCGTCACCTTGCGCTTGCGCGGTGCAGCCGGCTGCCAGGCGGACTTGCCCTTCGCCTCCATGGCGGCGCGGCGGCGGGCGAGTTCCTCGTCCGAGACACGCATCGAGATCGAGCGGTTGGGGATGTCGATGTCGATCATGTCGCCCTCTTCGACGAGGCCGATGGCGCCGCCCTCTGCGGCTTCCGGCGAGGCGTGGCCGATGGAGAGGCCCGACGTGCCGCCGGAAAAGCGACCGTCCGTGATGAGGGCGCAGGCCTTTCCAAGGCCCTTCGACTTCAGGTAGCTGGTCGGATAGAGCATTTCCTGCATGCCGGGGCCGCCGCGCGGTCCCTCGTAGCGGATGACCACGACGTCGCCGGCCTTGATGCGGTTGGTCAGGATCGCCTCCACCGCCGCGTCCTGGCTCTCGAAGATGCGGGCCGGGCCGGAGAATTTCAGGATCGAGGCATCGACGCCGGCCGTCTTCACGATGCAGCCGTCGAGCGCGATATTGCCGGAGAGCACGGCGAGGCCGCCGTCCTTCGAATAGGCGTGTTTGGCCGAGCGGATGACGCCCTTCTCGCGGTCGGTGTCGAGTTCCTCGAAGCGGCGGCTCTGGCTGAAGGCGGTTTGGGTGGGCACGCCGCCCGGCGCGGCCGAGAAGAATGTCCGGACGCTCTCGCTGTCGGTCACGGTGATGTCCCAGCGGGCGAGGGCGGCGGCCATGCTCTCGGCATGGACCGTCGGCAGGCTGGTATCGATGAGGCCGGCGCGGGCGAGTTCGCCGAGGATCGCCATGATGCCGCCGGCGCGGTGGACGTCCTCCATGTGGACGTTGGCGACCGAGGGCGCGACCTTGCAAAGCACAGGCACGCGGCGGGACAGGCGGTCGATGTCCTCCATCGTGAAGCCGATCTCGCCCTCGTAGGCGGCGGCGAGCAGGTGGAGCACCGTGTTGGTCGAGCCGCCCATGGCGATGTCCAGCGTCATGGCGTTCTCGAAGGCCTTGAATGAAGCGATGGAGCGCGGCAGCGCGGTGGCGTCGTCCTGCTCGTAATAGCGGCGGGCGAGGTCGACGATGAGGTGCCCGGCTTCGACGAAGAGGCGCTCGCGGTCGGCGTGGGTCGCAAGCACCGAGCCGTTGCCGGGCAGGGCGAGGCCGAGCGCCTCGGTCAGACAGTTCATGGAATTGGCAGTGAACATGCCCGAGCAGGAGCCGCAGGTCGGGCAGGCGGAACGCTCGATGACGTCGACCTCGGCATCGGAGATCCTGTCGTCGGCCGCGGCCACCATGGCGTCGACGAGGTCGACCTTCCTCAGCACGCCCTCGGCGATGAACTTGCCGGCTTCCATCGGCCCCCCGGAAACAAAGATCGTCGGGATGTTGAGGCGCAGCGAGGCCATCAGCATGCCGGGCGTGATCTTGTCGCAGTTGGAGATGCAGACGAGGGCGTCGGCACAGTGGGCGTTCGTCATGTACTCGACGCTATCGGCGATCAGTTCGCGCGAGGGCAGCGAATAGAGCATGCCGTCATGGCCCATGGCGATGCCGTCATCGACCGCGATGGTGTTGAACTCCTTGGCGACGCCGCCGGCCTTCTCGATCTCGCGGGCCACAAGTTGGCCGAGATCCTTCAGGTGCACGTGGCCCGGCACGAACTGGGTGAAGGAATTGGCGATGGCGATGATCGGCTTGCCGAAATCGCCGTCCTTCATGCCGGTGGCGCGCCACAGGCCGCGGGCGCCGGCCATGTTGCGGCCGTGGGTGGACGTGCGGGAGCGATAGGCGGGCATGGTCGTTTCCAGGGCTCGACGGGTTGTGCTTCATCGGACCGGCGGGCGGCCCGTTCCCTCCAGCCTTTAGCGTTTCGACGACGGATGTGCCAGTGCATGGCTGGCCCGGCGCCATGAGCCGGGCAGGGGACGCGATCCCTCATGGCAGGCATTCCGGTCCGATGGTTCGGGACTTGCTTCAAGTGCGTAGCCGCCGGCCCCGCGAGGGGCACTCGGCGCGCAGGCGACGAGGGTTGCAGCGGGGTCAGGCCTCCGGTCCGGAGGCGGGCCTTCCGCCACAGCCGCACTCCGCCTTCAATGCAGTGACGGGATTGGCGCGTCCGATCGGGGAGCAGAACGACGTGCAGACCAGAGACTGGGATATCGGCACCGACATCGGCGGCACCTTCACCGACATCATCGCTGTCAGGAGCGGCAGTCACGAAACCCGGATCGCCAAGGTGCCCTCCCGCCCCGATGCGCCGGTGAGGGCCATGATGGAGGCGCTGACAGCGGTCGGTCTCGGACCCGACGACGTGCGGCGCTTCGTCCACGGCACGACGCGCGTCACCAACGCCCTGGTCGAGGAGCGCCTGCCGAAGGTGGCGCTGGTGGCGACCGCGGGCTTCGAGGACGTGCTGGAGATTGCCCGCTACCGCAGGCAGGAACTCTACCGGCTCGACATTCCGCCCAAGGCGCCGCCACTGGTGCCGCCGTCGCTCTGTTTCGGCATCGTCGAACGGCTGGACCATACGGGGGCGGTGCTGACGCCGCTCGCCGACAGCGAGATCGCGCGTCTCGTCGCCTGGCTGAAGGCGAACGCGGTGCAGAGCGTGGCGATCTGCCTGCTCCACTCCTACGCAAACCCGGACCACGAGAAGCGGCTAGCCGAGCGGCTCGCGGGGGTCGTGCCGCATGTCTGCGTCTCGCACGAGATCAACCCGGAGGCGCGCGAATACGAACGCGCCTCGTCGACGGCCTTCAATGCGGCGGCCATGCCGATCGCGGTCGAATACCTGACCGAGCTTGAGGAGAAGCTGCCGATCGGGCCGGGCCTGCAGGTGTTCCACTCGGCCGGCGCCATGGTGCCGGTGCCGGCGGTGAAGCGGCGGCCCCTCGTCATGGCCATGTCCGGGCCGGCCGCAGGCGTCTCGGCGTCGGCCCGCATCGCCCGCGACCTGAAGCGCCCGAGGGTTTTGACCTTCGACATGGGCGGCACCACGACCGATGTCTGCCTGATCGTCGACGGCGCGGCGGAGATGACCGACACCCGCATGATGGGCGGGCGGCCGCTGCGCCAGCCGATGCTCGCGGTCCATTCGATCGGGGCCGGCGGCGGCTCCATCGTCGATCTCGGGCCGGGCGGCCTGACCGTCGGCCCGAAGAGCGCCGGCGCCGTGCCCGGACCGGCCTGCTACGGCCGTGGCGGGATGCGGGCGACCATCACCGACGCCAATGCCATCCTTGGATATCTCGACCCCGAGGCCTTGCTCGGCGACACCATCCAGATCGATGTCGCGGCGGCGCGCGCGGCGGTGCAGCCCATCGCCGACCGTCTTGGTCTCGGGCTCGAGGAAACCGCGCTCGGCATCGTCAAGGTCGCCAATGCCACCATGGCGCGGGCGCTCAGGCGCGTCACCGTCGAGCGCGGCGTCGACGGGCGCGACTGCACGCTGCTCGCCTTCGGCGGCGGCGGACCGATGCACGCCACCGGCCTCGCCGACCTCTATGGCCTCGCCGAGATCATCGTGCCGGCGGCGTCCAGCGCCTTCTCGGCGCTCGGTTGTCTCACCGCGGACTTCAGCTTCCTGCAGCAGCGCACGGTGCGCATGGCGCTGAACGGGCTGTCGCACGCGGTCTTCGGGAGCCGAGTCGCCGAACTCGTCGCCGAGGCGCGCGATCCGCTCATCGCCAACGGCATTCCCGAGGCGGAGATCTCCGTCGAGCATGTCGCCCTGATGCGCTACGCGGCGCAGAGCGACGCGATTCCCATCGGCTTTGCCATGCCGCTCGACCCCCATCGGCTTGAGGCCGATTTCCACGCCCGCCACCGCGAGCTCTTCGGCTACGCCACGGGCGAGGACTGCGTCATCGAGGCGCTGCGCGTGAAAGCGACCAAGCCCTCCGTGACACCCTTCTCGCGGCCCGACGTCGGTCGCCCGCCGGTGGCTGGCCGCAGCCGCGCCTGCATCTTCGGGCCGGAGGGGCCGGTCGAGACGCGCATCCTGCCGCGCGAGACCATCGCCGGCATCACCACCGGCCCCGCCATCATCGAGGACGCCTGGTCCACCGTCATCGTGCCGCCAGGCTGGCAGGCCCGGCCCGACGACCTCGGCAATCTGTTTCTGACCCGGAGCGCGGCATGAGTACGCTGGACCCCTTCGTCGTCGAGGTGATCCGCCACGGCCTCTCGGCGGCCGCCGAGGAAATGAGCCTCGTGATGACGCGCTCGGCCCGCTCGCCGCTGCTGCGCGAGGCCGGCGACCTCTCCTCTGCCATCACCGATGCCGAGGGCGGGCTGGTGGGGCAGGGGCGCGACATCCCGATCCACCTCGGCGCCATGGCCTATACGGTGAAGGAGCTTCTCAAGGTCTGTCCCGCCTCCGGGATGAAGGAGGGCGACGCCATCATCTACAATGTCGGTGCGCTCGGCGGAAACCACCTCAACGATGTGAAGATCGCCCGGCCGGTCTTCGTCGATGGCAGGCTCATCGCCTTCGCGCTCAGCCTTGCGCACTGGCCCGATGTCGGCGGCACCTGGCCGGGGAGCTATCTCGCCAATGCCTTCGATACCTTCCAGGAGGCGATCCGCATTCCGCCCCTGCCGATCGCCAGCGCCGCCGGGGTCAACCGCTCCGTTCTCGACCTGATCCTCGCCAATGTCCGCGATCCCGTCTCCTGCGAGGGTGACCTGATGGCGCAGCTCGCCGCGACGACGGCGGCCGAGCGGCGCATCCGCGAGATGTGCGCGCAATACGGCACTGCATCCTTCGTCGAGACGATGAGCCGGCTGCACGACCTCTCCGAGGCGGAGATGCGCGCGGCGCTCGCCGACCTGCCGGACGGCACCTATGAGGGCGAGGACTTTCTCGACGATGGCGGACCGAACGGCGAGCCGGCGCGCATCCACGTCAAGATCCAGATCCGCGGCGACGAAGCGACCTTCGACCTCTCCGGCTCGGCCGACCGGGTCGCCAATTTCTGCAACACCACGCCCTTCATCGCACGCTCGGCGGTGGTCTATGCCGCCCGCATCATGAGTGGGCGTGACATGCAGCAGAATGCCGGCGCGCTGCGCCCCATCACCATCATCACCCGGCCCGGTTCGATCCTGGAGCCGGGCTGGAACGCGGCGGTCGCAGCGGGCAATCACGAGACCTCCATGCGCGTGGTCGATGCCGTCTTTCGCGCCATGGAACACGTGATCCCGGAGCGGCTGTCGGCCGGCGGGCCGGCAACCTCGGGGCTGCTCGCGTTCGCCGAGCCGATGCCGGACAGTTCCTGGCGCATGCTCTACGAGGTTCATGGCGGCGGCGAGGGCGCCCGCCATGACCGCGACGGCTGCCCGGCGACGCGCGTCCATCTCGCCAACACCTCCAACACGCCGGCCGAGATGATCGAGGCGAACTACGCCATCCGCGTCGAGAGGCAGGCCATCCGCCGCGATTCCGGTGGGCGCGGTCTCCACAAGGGTGGCGACGGCGTCATCCGCGCCTATCGCGTGCTGGCGCCGAGCCTTTGGCTGACCACCTGCGTCGAGCGATCGGTCATGCCGACCTATGGGCTGAAGGGCGGCGAGGACGGCAAGCCTTACACGATCACGCTGGAGCGCGACGGCAAGGCGGAGCGGCTGTCGGGCAAGGCCAACCTTCTCCTGAAGGCCGGCGACCTCGTGACGCTGGAAGGCTGCGGCGGCGGTGGTTTCGGGGCCCCCGTCGCATGAGCGTCTGGCCGGCCGGCGTCGATCGCAGCATCGGCCCGTTGCTGGAGAGCCTCGGCGCGGCCCTGAGGGCGACAGCGGCGCGGCGGGGCGAGGCGCTGGCCATCGCCTTCTACGGCGCGGAAATCAGCTTTTCGGAGCTGCTGTGGCGGGTGGAGCGGCTGGCCGCCTTCCTTCAACACCGCTGCGGCGTTGCGCACGGCGACCGCGTCCTTCTCGACATGCAGAACTCGCCCCACGCCATCATCGCCTACCAGGCCATCGCCCGGGCCGGCGGCGTGGTCGTGCCGGTCAATCCGATGTCGATGCCCGAGGAGATCGCCTATCTCGCTGATGACAGCGGCGCGAAGGTGGCGCTGATCGGGGCCGAACTGATCGGCCGTTTCGCGGCGCTCGTGCCGGCGCCGCTCGGCCATGTGGTCGTCGCCGCCTACGGCGACGAGATCCCCGCCGATACGCCCTTCCGCCTGCCGCCCGTCATCGGCGAGAGCGTGCTGCCGGCGCGGCTGCCGCCCGGTTTCGTCGCCTGGTTCGATGCGCTGGGCGAGGCGCGGCCGCCCTTGCCGGATGTGAGCCGGCCGGACGATCTCTGCGTCATGCCCTACACCTCCGGCACGACCGGCAAGCCCAAGGCCTGCATGCACACGCATCACAGCGTGCTCTTCACCGCCTTCGTGCAGGCCCGGTGGTATTTTTACGACGACGAGACCGTGCTCACCGGCTTCATGCCGATGTTCCACGTCGCCGGCATGCAGCTGTCGCTCAACGGCTGCGCCGCCTGCGGCGCCACCGTCGTCGTCATGGCCCGCTGGGACCGCGATCTCGTGGCGCCTCTGTTCCGTCGTTACGGCGTGACGCTGTGGAGCGCGGCGCCGACCATGGTTGTCGACGCGCTGGCCGCCGACAGTTTCGACGATTCAGCCTTTGCAAAGCTGAAGATCATCACCGGAGGTGGTGCGGCGATGCCGGCGGCCGTCGCGGCCGAGTTGAAGCGGCGCTGGAACCTCTCCTATGTCGAGGGCTACGGACTGACCGAGACCATGTCGCCGAGCCATCTCAATCCCGTGGACCGTCCAAAGGCCCAGTGCCTCGGCGTGCCGGTGCAGGAGACCGATGCGCGCATCATCGACCCGGAAACGCTCGGCGAGTTGCCGGCCGGCGAGACTGGCGAGATCGTCATTGCCGGGCCGCAGGTCATGCGCGGCTACTGGAACCGTCCCGAGGCCGACGCGACGGCCTTCGTCGCGCTCGACGGCAAACGATTCCTGCGCACCGGCGACCTCGCGCGGGTCGATGAAGACGGCTATTTCCATATGGTCGACCGCCTCAAGCGGATGATCAGCGTCTCCGGCTTCAAGGTCTGGCCGTCGGAGGTCGAGGCGGTGCTTTATCGCCATCCCGCCATCCAGGAGTGCTGCATCGTCTCGGCGCCGGACGCCTATCGCGGCGAGACGGTGAAGGCCTTCGTCGTGCGGCGGCCCGGCATGGAACTGACGGCCGAGGCGCTCACGAATTGGGCGCGCGAGGCGATGGCTGCCTACAAGGTGCCGCGGCTGGTGGACTTCGTGGCAGCCCTGCCGCGCACGGCATCGAACAAGCTGGACTGGCGATCCCTGCAGGACGCCGAATGGGCGAAGGCCGCGTCATGAACGCCTGTCTTGTGAGCCTGCGACCCACAGGTCAGGATGCGGCCTGCATCTTGCCTGCCCGAGCCGTGCCCCCTCTGCGTGCCGCCTGAGACCCAAGATGACCCTGCCGTGCCTGAGCGACCTCGAAGCCCGCATCCGCGACGATCTCGACCGCATCGCCCATCCGCGCGCTCCCTGGCTCACGCCGCGTGCTGCACCAGATGGGTCGAAGGCTCTGGATGTCCTCATCGTCGGAGCCGGGCAGTCCGGCGTGGTCGCCGCCTTCGGCCTGAAGCGGTCGCGCGTGGACAATGTCCTGGTCGTCGACCGGGCGCCCTACGGGCAGGAAGGGCCATGGGTCACCTACGCTCGGATGAAGACCCTGCGCAGCCCGAAGGACTTCACCGGCCCCGATCTCGACATTCCGAGCCTCACCTACCAGTCCTGGCACGAGGCGCGCTATGGCGCGGACCATTGGCGGGCGCTCGATCTCATCACCCGCGACGACTGGAATGCCTACCTCCTCTTCATGCGCAGGGTCACCGGCGTTCCGGTCGAGAATGACACCGAGCTCCTGTCGCTGACGGAGGCCGCCGGCCTGATCGCCGCGCGTGTCAGGGGTCCGCAAGGCGAGCGCACCGTCTTCGCGCGGAAGGTGGTTCTGGCGACGGGGCAGGATTCCACCGGCCGCTGGTGGCTGCCGGACTTCGTGGAGGCGCTGCCGAAGGCGCTACGCGCGCACACGGCCGATCCCATCGATTTCGGCAGCCTGAAGGGCAAGGTTGTGGCTGTGCTCGGCGCCGGGGCTTCGGCCTTCGACAATGCCGCCGAGGCGTTGGAGGCGGGCGCGGCCTCGGTCCATCTGTTCTGCCGCCGGCTCGAGCCGCAGGTCATCCAGCCCTATCGCTGGATCACCTTCCGCGGCTTCATGAAGCATCTCGCAGATCTCGACGACGCCTGGCGCTGGCGCTTCATGAGCCGCGTCATGGGGCTGCGCGAGGGCTTCCCGCAGGCGACCTATGACCGCTGCGCGAGCCACCCCAATTTCATCCTCCACACCGGCGCGCCATGGACCGGCGCGCGGGCCGCGGACGGCAAGGCGGTGGTGACGACGGCCCATGGCGATTTCGCTGCCGATTTCCTCATCTGCGGCACGGGCATCGCGATGGACTATGCCGCGAAGCCGGAACTCGCCGCATTCCACGACAACATCGCCACCTGGGCCGACCGCTACACGCCGCCCGAGGAGGAGCGGAACGACAGACTGGGCGCCTTTCCCTATCTGTCTCCCGACTACCAGTTCGTCGAGAAGGTGGCGGGCCGGACGCCGTGGATGGCCAATGTCCACCTCTTTTCCATCGCCTCGACCATGAGTTTCGGGCCCTCGGGGTCCTCCATCAATGCCATGACCACGGCGGTGCCGCGTCTCGTCGACGGCGTCACCAAGGGTCTGTTCGCTGCGGATGTGGAGGCCCACTGGCAGGCCTTCCTCGCCTATGACGTGGCGCAGGCGGAGGTGCGCGGGACGGTGCCGGGGCTCGGGGTGGCGGCGGAATAGTTCCGCGCGGCGCATCGTCGGGCCGGTCAGCCGGCGGGCACGAGTTCCCGCGCGCGCGTCATCGCCGCTTCCGGATCGAAATGCGGAATGGCCGCGATGAGCTGGCGCGCATAGTCGGAGGCCGGATCGCTGAACAGAGCGCCGCTCGGTCCCTGTTCGACGATCTGGCCGGTCTGCAGGACGATGGTGCGCTCGCACATCATGCGGACGACGTTGAGGTCGTGGCTGACGAAGAGATAGGCGAGCCCGGTCTCGCGCCGCAGCCGGTCGAGCAGGTGCAGGATCACCGCTTGGACGGACACGTCGAGGGCAGCGGTCGGCTCGTCGAGGACGAGGAGGCGGGGCCTCGCCGCGATGGCGCGGGCGATGCCGACGCGGGCCTTCTGGCCGCCCGAGAGCTGGTGCGGGAAGCGGTCGAGGAACTCGACTGGCAGTCCGACCCTGAGCGCGCATTCGGTGACCTGCGTGCGCAATTCGCGGGAATCCTGCACGCCGGCGAGCAGCCGCAGCGGATCGGCGATACAGTCGAAGGCCGAGAAGCGCGGGTTGAGGCTGTCGCCGTGGTCCTGGAAGACGATCTGGATGTCCTTGCGGAATCGCGACCGGTAGAACTCGCTCGAGGTGATCCTGCCGATGTCCTCGCCGTCGAAGGCGATGGTGCCGGCCGAATGATCGAGCAGGCGACACACCAGACGGGAGATGGTGCTCTTGCCGGAACCGGATTCGCCAACGAGGCCAAGGCTTTCGCCGGGAGCGAGCGCGAATGACACGTCGTCGACGCCGCGGAAGCCGTTGTCGAAGGTCTTGACGAGGTTCGAGACCTTCAGCAGGGGCTCCGACTCGCGACGCGGTGTGATGCGGACCGCGGGGGTGACGGGCTCGCCGGCATCGACCACGAGGCTCTCGACCGTGGAGTTGCGGGTCGGCGAGGCGGCGACGAGGCGCTTCGTGTAGGGGTGGCGGGGGTTGCCGAAGAGGGTCGCGGGAGGCGCCTCCTCGACCACGAGACCCTGCTCCATGACGGCGACCCGCTGGCAGTATTGCGCGGCGAGGCCGAGGTCGTGGGTGATGAGGATCATCGCCATGCCGCGCCGTTCGGTGATCTCGGCGAGAAGGTCCATCACCGTCTTCTGCGTCGTCACGTCGAGGCCGGTGGTCGGCTCGTCGGCGATCAGCAGCGCCGGCTCGCAGGCAATCGCCATGGCGATCATGATGCGCTGGCACATGCCGCCGGAGAGCTCGTGCGGATAGGCGTCGAGGCGATCCTCGGGATCACGGATCAGCACGGCCTCGAGCAGCTTCAGCGCGCGGGCGCGCGCCTCCTTCGCGGATAGCGGCTCATGGGCGCGCAGGACGTCGGCGATCTGCAGACCGACCGTGCGGATCGGGTTCAGCGCCGCACGCGGGTTCTGGAAGATCATCGACATGGCCGCGCCGCGCAGCGGCTGCAGCATGGACCGCGAGGCGCGGGTGATGTCCTGGCCGCGGAAGGTGATGCGGCCGTTGGTGATGCGGCCGGCCCGGTCGAGGAGCTGCATCACCGAGAAGGCGGTCACCGACTTGCCGGAGCCGGATTCCCCGACGATGCCGAGTGTCTCGCCAGCGTCGAGCGTCAGGGATACGCCCTTCAGCGCCTCCACGAGGCCGTTGCGGGTGGAGAAGGTGACCTTCAGGTCGTCAATGGCGAGGAGCGGCGCCGTCATGTCCGCATCCTGGGGTCGAGGATGTCGCGCAGGCCGTCACCCAGCAGGTTGAAGCAGAGCACGGCCGTCATCAGCGCCGCGCCGGGAAAGACCACCAACCACCATTTGCCGGTGGTGATGAAACGCGCGCCCTCGGCGACCATGATGCCCCATTCGGGCGTGGGCGCCTGGACGCCGAGGCCGAGGAAGGAGAGGCCTGCGGCATTGAGGATGGCCCAGCCGAGGTTCAGCGAGATCTGCACCGCCATGGCCGGCAGGACGTTGGGCAGGAGGAAGAGCAGGACCACGCGCACATGGCTGTTGCCGGACGCGCGGGCCGCTTCCACCCAGCCTGAATTGCGGCGGACGTTCACCTCGGCCCGGGCGAAGCGGATGTAAAAGGGCAGGTTGATGATGGCGGTGGCGTAGATGATGTTCTCGACCCGGTTGCCGAGCGCCGCCACCAGCGCCATGGCCAGCACGAAGAGCGGGAAGGCCATCAGCACATCGACGAAGCGGCCGACCCAGCGGTCGACGCGCCCGCCGTGATAGCCGGTGAAGGCGCCGATGGTGGCGCCGAGGACGAAGGACAGGCTGACCGCCGAGGCGGCGATGGCGAGGTCGAGCCGGGTGGCCACGATGACGCGGGAGAAGACGTCGCGTCCGAGCTGGTCGGTGCCGAACCAGTGCGCCGCGCTCGGCGGCTGCAGGGACTGCGGCACGTTGGAGACGGTCGGGCCGTAGGGCACGATCCACGGGCCGATGAGCGCGATCAGGACCAGCAGCGCCGCGCCGAGGCCCGCGACGAGCGTCACCGGGTTGCCGCGCAGGATGTAGCCGGTATGGCGGAGCGTCGCGCTCATTCGATGGAGATCCTAGGATCGGCGAGCCCGTAGAGCACGTCAATGGTGAGATTCACCATGACGAAGATGAAGGCCATCAGCAGCACGAAGCCCTGGACGGGCGCATAGTCGGAGGTCAGCAGGGCGTCGAGCGCGTAGGAGGCGACGCCCGGCCAGGAGAAGACCTTCTCCACCAGCACGTTGGCGCCCAGCATGGTGGAGAAGACGATGCCCATGATGGTCAGCACCGGCAGCAGGGCGTTGCGCAGCGCATAGACCAGCACCACGCGCCGGCGCGACAGGCCAAGGGCTTCACCCGTGCGCACGAAATCGCTGGTCATCACCGCGAGCATGGCGGCGCGGGTCATGCGCGCCAGCGGCGCGAGGACAAAGAGCGCCATGGTGGAGGCTGGCAGGATGAGCTGACTCGCCGCGGCGCGCCAGGATTCCCACTCACCGGCGAGGACCGCGTCGATCAGGATGAAACCGGTCACCACCGGCGGCTGCGAGGCGAAGACGTCGAGCCGGCCGGTCGGGTCGGGGGCGATGCCGAGGATGTAGTAGAAGGCGTAGATCAGCAGCAGCCCCGAGACGAAGGTCGGAACGCAGACGCCGAGCGTGCAGAGGAAACGCACGCCGTGGTCGACGATGGAGTTGGGCTTGAGCGCAGCGAGGATGCCGAGCGGCAGGGCCAGCGACAGGGCGATCAGCAGAGCGGTGAACGTCAGTTCGAGCGAAGCCGGCAGCCGGTTGATGAGGTCAGTCACCACCGGCTGGCCGGTGTTCATGGAGCGGCCGAGATTGCCGGTAGCGATGTCCTTCAGATAGAGCAGCAATTGCTGCGGCAGCGGTTTGTCGAGCCCCATCTGCTCGCGGATCATCTCGATTTCCGCCTGCCCGGCATTGGGACCGGAGGCGAAGAACACCGCCGGATCGCCCGGCAGAACCCGCATCAGCAGGAAGGTGAAGACGATCACGCCGAGGAGCGCCGGGACGGACGAGAGCGTCCGTCGTCCGGCGCGCCTGGCGATGGCGACTGCAAGGCTCATCGGGCGGTCAGGTCCGCTTCACGTCGCGGAAGTCGACCTGCCGGTGATAGCCGTAGGTGTAGCCGTCGATGTTCTTCGGCATGACGGCGTCCTGGTTCGGCTGCCACAGCATGACGATGGGCGTCTCCTCGGCCATGATGGCGATCATCTCCTTGCAGGTCGCATCATACTTGGCCTTGTCGGTCTCGAAGCGCGCCTTGCCGGCGAGATCGGCGATGCGCTCGTCGTTCCAGCCTGAGTAGTTCCAGCGCTGCGGTCCGTAGAGGAAGGTGCGGAAGAAGTAGTCGGTGGAGGGCAGCCAGGCGATGGAGGTCTCGATGAAGAAGGGCAGCTTGCGCTCGGTGACCATGGTCGAGATCTGCGCGTCGGGCAGCTTCTGGATCTCGACCCGGATGTTGATGGCGCCGAGCGCCTCCTTCACCAGGGCCGCGATGGGCTCCGCGAAGGCGGCCGAACCGAGGTTGAAGGCGAAGAACGTGTCAAAGCCGTTGGGAAAGCCGGCTTCGGCGAGCAGCGCCTTGGCCTTGGCGACGTCCTGCTTGTAGGGCATCGGCTGCGGGAAGGAGGCGTCCGTGGGCGTTCCCGACCAGGTGCCGCCGTAAAGCTTGGCGCCGCGCTCGAACAGGCCCGCCTTGAACAGGGAATCATAGGGCAGGGCGGCGGCGATCGCCTGACGCACCTTCTTGTTGTCGAAGGGCGGCATCTTGGTGTTGAAGGCGATCATCGAGAAGGCGTTGAACTGCGGGGTCGAGATCGCCTTGACGCGGCCGCGCTGGACCAGCGTGTCGATATCGCTCGGCTGCAGGTCGATGGAGAGGTCGGCATCGCCCTTCTCGATGAGGCTGGCGCGGGTCGCCGCCTCGGGAATGGTCTGGCAGATGATACGGCGGAAGGGCGCTGGCTTGCCGTCGACGCCGCCGGTCCAGGCGTCGTTGCGGCGCAGGATGACCTGCTCGCCGGGCTTGAAGCTCTCCACCGTGTAGGCGCCGGAACCGGCCGTGTTGTCCTTGGTCCAGGCCTGGCCCCAGGGGTCCTGCGGCGTCACGTGTTTCTTGACCAGGGTGGAGTTGAAGACGATGGCGTAGAGCGTGCAGAGGTTCGGCAGCGCCAGGCGGTCGGGCTTGTCGATCTTGCCGACAACCGTGTGGGTATCGACGATCGTGAACTGCTCGGGCTTGGTCCATGAGCCGGTGGCGATCTGGGCGGCCGCCAGCGAACGGGCGGAGACGGCGCGGTCATAGGACCATTTGACGTCGGCGGCGGTCACCGGGGTGCCGTCGTGGAACTTGGCGTTCTTGCGGATGTGGAAGGTGAAGGTCATGCCGTCGGGGCTGACGTCGACCTTCTCGGCGATCTCGCCGCGGATGGTGTCGATGTCGAACACCCAGTTGCCGTCCCTCTGCTTGCGGCCGAACGAGACGAGACGGTCATAGACGTTGACGCTGATGCCGAAGGCCTCGCGCGTCGATCCCGGCATGGTCGGGTCGAGCGTGTTGACCGCTGCGCCGGTCACGTAGCGCAGGGTTTCGGCGCGGGTCTGCGCCTCGGCCCTGCCACTAAGATAGGGCGCGGTCGCCACGGCGGCCGTTCCCGCAAGGAGGTTACGACGGTTCAGATTCATGACGCAGTCTCCGTTGACGCTCGCGGACCGATCGCGCGGATCGGGGTTTCCAGAAGGTGTTTGCAAGCGCCATACCAGCCGCCTGCGATGTCCATGCCGTGCGGGATTCAGGGAAAATCCTTATTGCCGAGTGACGTCGATGCAGGGGCGGCGTTTGGATTTCGCCATAAGGAGCAGAATGAAAACCATCCTGCCCAAAGGTTAGGCAGTGTCAGCCCGCCAGCCACCCGCCGTCAACCGCCAAGGTGGTTCCGGTGGTGAAAGCGGCGGCATCGCTGGCGAGATAGAGGGCGGCCTCGGCGATCTCTTCCGGCCGTCCGAGCCGGCCGAGCGGATGGCGGCCAACCGACTTCGCCTCCGCCGCGGCAGGGTCGGCGGCGCGTCCGAAACTGCGCCTTAGCATCGGCGTGTCGATGGCGCCGGGCGCCAGTGCATTGACGCGGATGCGGTCGGCGGCGAAGTCGAGCGCCATGGTTCGGGTCAGGCTGAGGATGGCGCCCTTTGCCGCGATATAGGCAGCGTTGCCGGCCCCTCCCGCGATGGCGAGTTGGGAAGCGGTCGTCACGATGGCGCCGCCGCCCTGCTGGCGCATGACGGGGACGACGGCACGGGCCCAGAGCCAGGTGCCGCCGACATTGGCGCGGAAGACGCGGTCCCAGTCCTCCGGCGACGTCGTGAGGATGGTGCCGCCCACGGAGAAACCGGCGGCGGTGAACAGCACGTCGATCCGTCCGAAGCGCTCGACGATGGCCGCCGCGTCCCGGTCCGCGGACCCTGGCTCGCCGACGTCCGAGATGCGGACCAGTGCTTCTCCGCCGGTCGTGGCGATCATCGCGGCCGTCTCGTTCGCGCGCGCCTCGTCGCGGTCGATGATGGCGATGCGGGCGCCCTCGCGGGCGAAGAGGAGCGCGGAAGCCCGGCCGATGCCGGATCCGCCGCCGGTGATGACGGCCACCTTGTTCGCCAGGCGCATCAGGCCGCGTCCGTTCGCACGCCGGCGATGGCGGCTTCCACCGAGGTTTTCAGGAGATCGACCATGTGGTCGATCTCCGGCCGGGAGATGATGTAGGGCGGCGCCAGGATGACGTGGTCCCCCGAGTGGCCATCCACCGTTCCGGGCGAGGGGTAGCAGAGCAGGCCGCGCGCGAAAGCCTCGTCCTTGACGCGCTTGTAGAGGCCGAGTTCGCTGGCGAAGGGCGCCTTGGTCTCGCGGTCCTTCACGAGTTCCACCGCGACGAAGAAACCGCGGCCGCGAATATCGCCGACATGCGGGTTCTGGCCGAAGGCCTGCTCCAATGCGCCCATGAGATAGGCGCCGTCGTCGCGGCACTTGGCGACGAGGCCGTCGCGGATGATGACCTTCTGCACGGCGAGGCCGGCGGCGCAGGCCGCCGTATGGCCCGAATAGGTGTGTACCGAGGCAATGGTGCCAAAGGTGTCGGCGATGGTGCGATAGACGTCCTCGGTCATCAGGGCGGCGCCGAGCGGGGCATAGCCGCCGGCGAGCCCCTTGGCGGTGACCATGATGTCCGGCGAGACGCCGTCGTGGGCGAGGGCGCGCCAGGTGCCGCAGCGCCCGACGCCGCACATGACCTCGTCGGCGATCATCAGGATGCCGTAGCGCGAGCAGATTTCGCGCATCCGCGCGGCGTAGCCCTCGGGGGCCGGGACGGCACCTCCCGCAGCTCCCACGACCGGCTCGAAGAAAAAGGCGGCGACCCGCTCGGCGCCGAGGCGGTGGATCTCCCGCTCGAACTCCGCAGCGAGACAGTCGACCAGCCCTTCCTGCGTCACGCCAGCCGGCGGACGATAGTCATTGGCGGGGGAGAGATGCGTCACCGGCATCAGTGCCCCGACATAGGGACGGCGGCGGGCCGGATGGCCGGACAGCGACAGGGCCCCCATCGTGTAGCCGTGCCAGGACTGGCGGCGGGCGAAGAAATGCGTTCGGCCGGCATGGCCGCGTGCCAGATGGTATTGCAGCGCGATCTTGATGGCGGTCTCGTTGGCCTCCGAGCCGCCGGAGACGAAGGAGACGCGGCTCATGCCACCGCCGGCCTGCTCGACAAGCGTGTCGGCGAGGGCGTCGATGGGGTCGGAGGTGAAATCGGCCGTGTAGCCGAAGGACAGCGTGTCGTACTGCGCCTTGATCGCCTCGATCACCTCGCGATGGCCATGGCCGAGGCAGAAAAGGGCGGGGCCGGACGAGCCGTCGAGGAAGCGGCGGCCGTGTTCGTCGATCACGTGGATGCCTTCGCCGCCGACGGCCCTCGGCAGCCTCTGCCCCACGCGGTGCTGATTGAGCCAGCGGTGTCCGACGTCATCCATGCCCGTTCCCCTTCGGCGAATAGGGAAGGCTAGGGTCGGCGATCAGGCGCGGTCAAACCCCGCCTTGCGCATGGCTGTCCTCGCGCCGGCAGCGGCTGCTCAGGCCCGGCCAAGCCAGGCGAGATAATCGGCGGCGGCAGCCTTCAGGCCGAAACGCGGCGCGAAGCCGGTCGCTGCCTTCAGCCGTTCGAAGTCGCTGCCAGGCTTGTCGGCCGGAATCTGGTATCGGACCGTGGGAGCCGCGGCGTCGATGGCATGGCTCCAGCCGGAGAAAGCGGGTGCGATCTCGGCGCAGAAGGCCTCGACGGAGAAGACTTCCGGTCCGCCGAGATCGAAGACCGGCGCCGGCTGGTCCAGAGCCGCGTCGACCAGCGTGACAAGTCCCGCCGCCGCGTCACGCGAATAGAGCCAGCCGGCAAAGCCCGGCCGGCTGAGGCGGGTGCGCTGTCCCGCCATGGCATCGGCGACGACCTGGGCCTGCGCCGACAGGATCTCGCGGACGCCGGTTTCGCGCTCGTAGGGGCCATAGACGCCGGCAATGCGCAGGATCGGCGTCATGATGCCGTAGACTTGGCCGAGGCGCCGCGCCACGTCCTCGGCCATCTTCTTGGTCATCCCATAGAGGGCGGCCGGAGCCGGGGCATCGACATCGGCGCGGAACCGCCGGTCATCTGCCTTCGCGAGCGGATAGACACTCGCCGACGAGGCGATGACGACGCGGGAGCAGCCGGCCTCGGCCGCGGCCTGCATCACGGCGGCCGTGCCGCCGACGTTGACGGACACGATCTTCTCGGGGTGGTTCTTCTCCATGTCGGGACCGGCGGTGATGGCGGCGGCATGGACGACCGCCGAGACCTTGTGCGCGGCCATGACGGCCCGTAGGCCGTCGCCGTCGCGGACATCGCCAATGGTCACCGCGATGCCCTCTGGCAGCCAGCCGGGCTCCGCCGGATGGGCCGCGAGGACGACGACGTTCCGGCCGTTCCGGACGAGGTGATCGACGGTGGCGGCGCCGACGAAGCCGGTTCCCCCGGTGATGAGAATGGTCACGCGCGCCCCTGCCTGCTCGATGTCGAAGGGCCCATGCTAGCGAGGTCGCGACGCCGCCGGTAAGGGGCCGGGCGCACAGCGACCATTCGAGGCCGCCGGTCAGGCAGCCCAGCGGTCCGCGTCGGGCTCGTGGCCGATCAGGGCGAGGCCGTAGGCGATGGATTCAAACTGGTCGCCGTTGGTGAGCTTTGCCTCGTCGAAGCGGCGGGTGAAGAGGCGTCTGATGGCCGGAACGAAGGAGGTGCCGCCGGTGAGAAACACCCGCTCGATGGCGCTCTCCTTCACCCCGGCCCGGGCAAGGGCCTCGTCGATGGTGTCGGCGATGCGGGCGACATCGGCAGCGATCCAGCGCTCGAACTCCTTCCGGGTGATGCGCCCCGTGATCTCGACACCCTCGGCGGCGAAGCGGAAATCGGCAGCCTCCGCGGATGAGAGGGCGACCTTGGCATGGGAGACGGACCGATAGAGCGCGAGGCCGAGATCGTAGTCGATGATGTCGATGAACTTGCGCAGCCCTTCAGGCTGCACCGCTACTTTTTCGAGATCGCGGAGGCCCTGAAGGTCGCCGTTGGACTTCATCATGGCGAGTTGGTGCCAGCGCGCGAGATTGGCATAGTAGCGGTTCGGCACCGTCAGGAGCTTGTCCATCGAGCGGTAGTCGGACCCCTTGCCGAGCACCGGCGAGACGACATGGTCGACGATGCGGTAGTCGAAACTGTCGCCGGCGATGCCGATGCCGGCATGGGACAGCGGCTCGGCCGCCAGGCGGCCATCCCGCCGCTCGAAACGCATGACCGAGAAGTCGGACGTGCCGCCGCCGAAATCGGCGACGAGCACGGTCGCGTCGTGGTCGAGGGCGCGGGCATAGAAGAAGGCCGCGCCGACCGGTTCATAGACATAGCGGGCGGTTTCGAGGCCGAGCCGGCCGAAGGCATCGCGATAGCGCTGCATGGCGAGCCCCTCGTCGGGGTTCGACCCGGCGAAGCGCACCGGCCGGCCGATCTGCACCCGCGCCGCGCTAAAATCGAGCTCGCGGTCGGCGTGGCGCTGGAGGGTCTGCATGAACGCGACGAGCAGATCCTCGAACTGCGTCTTCTGACCGAAGATGCGCGTTTCCTGGAAGCTGCGGCTGGCGGCGAAGGTCTTGAAGGACTGGATGAAGCGATGGGCCATGGTCCCGGTCATCAGCTGGTCCATGGCCCAGGGACCGCCCTCGACGCGGGTGGTCAGCCGTCCTCCCGCACGCTCCTGCCAGTAGCAGAGGGCCGTGACGTAGCCCTTCAGCGTGGCGCCGTCGTGCCGGAAGGTGATGGCCTCGGCCCGTCCGTCGGCGCCCGCGATGGCGACGACGGTGTTGGTGGTGCCGAAATCGATGCCGATCGACACGGCTTGGGCGGCGGAGGGCACGGGCGTCTCGCAGAAGGGGCTTCGGGAAAGCCGGCGGGCATAGACCATTGCCGCCGGCAAGGCCAGAGCCGCGGCCCGGTCAATCCTGTGGGATTCGCTGGGCTGGCCGCAGCGGCGGCCGCGCCGGGATGCTAGGAGAGGTCCGCGCAGTGGATGAGGGTTCCTGAGTCGGGATGAGAGTCGATATCGACATGGGGTCGCAGTCCGGCGGGAAGGCGGCCATGCTCGATCTCGAGGAGCTTCTGGCCACCCGCCTGCTGGTGCAGGGCAATTCGGGGTCGGGCAAGTCGCACCTGCTCCGGCGCCTGCTTGAGCAGAGCGCGCCCTGGGTGCAGCAATGCGTCATCGACCCCGAGGGCGATTTCGTCACGCTGGCCGACCGTTTCGGCCATGTCGTCGTCGACGCCGCGCGCACCGAGGCGGAACTCACCCGCATCGCCGCGCGCATTCGCCAGCACCGCGTCTCGGTGGTGCTGAATCTTGAGGGCCTCGACGTCGAGCAGCAGATGCGCTGCGCCGCGGCCTTCCTCGGCGGGCTCTTCGACGCCGACCGCGACCACTGGTATCCGGTGCTCGTCGTGGTCGACGAGGCGCAGCTCTTCGCGCCGGCGGTGGCCGGTGAGGTCTCCGACGAGGCGCGCAAGCTTTCCCTCGGCGCCATGACCAACCTCATGTGCCGCGGCCGCAAGAGGGGGCTCGCCGGTGTCATCGCGACGCAGCGGCTCGCCAAGCTCGCCAAGAACGTCGCGGCGGAAGCCTCCAACTTCCTGATGGGCCGCACCTTCCTCGACATCGACATGGCGCGGGCCGCCGACCTGTTAGGCATAGATCGCCGGCAGTCCGAGATGTTCCGGGATCTGGCGCGCGGCCATTTCGTCGCCCTTGGACCCGCCCTGTCTCGCCGCCCCCTGCCGGTGACCATCGGCGCGGTGGAGACCTCCGCCCGCTCCACCAGCCCGAAGCTGACGCCGCTGCCTGATGCGCCGGCGCCGGAGGATGCCCGCGATCTCATCTTCACGCCCTCGGCCGAGGAGATGAGGCCGATGCCGGTACGCCGTCCGCCGCCGCCGCCCTCCGTCTCGACCGCCGACATCCTCACCCAACTCTCGCAGGTTCGGCCGAAAGTGGAGGAGCCCTCCGAACCCATGCTTCCCGTCATCGCCGAGGCGGACCACAAGGCGATGATCGACGAGGTTCTGCGCGAAATCCTCGCCGATCCCGACGCAGCCTTCCGCACCGTCGCCGTGCTCTACCAGGATTTCCTCGTGCGCTGCCGCATCCGCCGGGTGCCGGGCGAGCCGCTGACCCTCGCCGATTTCCGCCGCCGCTTCGCCGTGGCGCGGGCCGGGGTCGACATGACCAAGGGCGGCGAAGAGGGCTGGTCGCAGGCCGTGGAGCTGTCCGCATCACTCCCCGACGACCTGCAGGGCGTGTTCCTCGTCCTCGCCCGGGCGGCGATGACGGGCGCGCCGTGTCCGTCGGATGCGACTATCGCGCGGGTCTATGGCAGCCATTCGCCGAGCCGTGCGCGGCGGCTCCTCGCCTATTTCGAGGAGCGCGGGCTGTTCGTGGTGCGGACCGACTTCCGCAACCGCCGGATCGTCGCCTCGCCCGATCTCGGCTGCGAGACCGCACCGGGCGATTCCGCCGGGGCCGAGGAGCCGCTGGATGTCGTGCGTTCGGCCGCCGGCTGATGGACGTTCGGCTCAGCTGTAGCCGAGCCAATGCCAGTAGGTGGCGCCGAGCAGCATGACGAGGGCGAGTGCAATGACGGTCAGCACCAGGCCGGTGCGGACGAAGTCACGCGCCTCGAATGTCTCCGTGCCGTAGGCCACCATGTTCTGCGGCGCGTTCACCACCAGGATGAAGCCGAAGCTGACCACGAACTGCAGCAGCATGGTCATGCCGGCGATGTTGATGCCGGGGGTGGCGACGTTCTGCAGCACGGCGATGACGATCGGGATCATTGCCGAGGCGAGGGCCGTGGCGCTGGCGAAGCCGAGGTGGATGACGGTGAGGAACAGGCTGAGGGTGCCGAGGATGAACAGGGCCGTCGCCTGCTTCAACCCGAACTGGGCGACGACGATGTCGGCGAGGAACACCGCGGCGCGGGTCTGGAGCAATGCCGTGCCGAGGCTGATGCCGATGCCGAAAAGGACCACGGTTCCCCACGGAATCCGCGGCTGCGCGTCCTTCCAGGTCATGATGCCGATGCCGGGCAGGAACATCAGCGCAACGGCGGCGACGGTGGTGGAGGAGGTGTCGAAGCGGTGCAGGACGCCTTCGGTCGACCAGAAGGCGAGCAGGGTCAGCGAGATGGCGAGCAGCTTCTTCTCCGCCAGCGTCATCGGGCCCAGCTCGGCCAGCGATGTCGCGATGGCCTCGCGGCCGCCCGGAACGGCCTTCACCTCGGGCCGCATCATGGTGGTCATGACGAAGTAGAGGGCGATGGTCATCAGCACCGCGAAGGGCGCCGCGGCGATGAACCATTCCAGCCAGGTGATGGTCTTCTGCAGCGTGCGCTCGATGAAGCCGACCGCCACCATGTTCTGGGCCGCTGCCGTCTTGATGCCGACGTTCCAGATGCTGGCCGTCTGCACCGTGGTGATCATGAGCATGCCGGCGAAGGCACCCTTCCGGTCGACGCCGAAGGCCTTGATGATGCCGACCATGATCGGCACGAGACAGGCGACGCGCGCCGTGGTGGAGGGGACCAGGAAGGCCATGACGAAGCCGACGAGCATGGCCCCGATGATGACCTGGCGCGTCTCGCCGCCGACGCGCGACAGGATGACGAGGGCGATGCGCTTGTCGAGGCCGGTCGCGGTCATCGCGGCAGCGATGAAGAGTGCGGCGGCGACCAGCGCCAGGGCCGTGTTGGCGAATCCGGAAAAGGCGAGGCCGAGGCCCGCGCTGGTGCCCATCAGCACGTTGGGATTGGTCAGACTGGGCGACAGGCCGAGCAGGAAGGCCATCAGCGCCGCGATGAGAACGGCCGAGACGGCATAGTCCACGGCTTCCGTCATCCAGACGATGACGGCGAAGGCGAGGATGGCGAGCATCCTGTGGCCGGCCACCGTCAGGCCTACCGGCGTCGGCAGGACCAGGATCACCGCCAGGGCGAGGATGGCCAGCAGCAGACCCCAATGCTGGCGCAGCCAGGACGGCGGCGGGGTGGGCGTCGCCTCGCCCGTTTGAGGAGCTGTTCCCGTCCGACTGTCGCTCATGGCACGCCTCCCCTGCATGATGAACTGTCATTCAGCGACAAACGGCAGGGACTCGCCTTGCGCAAGATCAACCCTGCGTTGGCGGGATCGCGTCGGCGCTCGCGTGCCGAGACGTGGAACGGCCGATCAGTAGCCGCGCGAACGGTCGACGAGGCCGGGCAGGGGCTCGCCTCTCCTGTGGCGGGCGATGGTGTCGAGGACGAAACGGACCGCGGTTTCCGGCGTCGTCATGCTGGCGACGTGGGGGGTGAGGACGATCTTGTCGTGATGCCAGAACGGATGGCCGGGCGGCAGCGGCTCGGGCTCGGCGACGTCCAGCATGGCGGCGGAAAGCTGGCCGGAATCGAGAGCGGCCAGAAAGTCCGCTTCCACCAGATGGCCGCCCCTGCCGACGTTCACCAGCATGGCGCCCGGCGGCATGGCGGCGAAAAGATCGCGGTTGAGAATGCCGCGCGTCACGTCAGTGAGCGGCAGGAGACAGACGAGGATGTCGGTCCGCCCGAGGAACTCCTTCAGGCTGTCCGTGCCGGCATAGCAGTTAACGCCGTCGATGGCGCGCGGCGAGCGGTTCCAGCCGGCCAGCGGAAAGCCGAAGGCCTTCAGCCGCTCCAGCACCGCGTGGCCGAGCTGGCCGAGGCCCATGACGCCGACCCTGCGGCGGGCGGCGGCGGTGATCTGGATCTCCTTCCACACCTGGCGACGCTGCTGGTCGAGGAAGCGCGGCATGTCGCGGTGCAGGGCGAGAACGGCCAGAGTGACATATTCGACCATGCCTGCGGCGATGCCCGGTTCCAGCATCCGGACAAGAGGCACGTGGTCGGGGACCTTCGTGAAGTCGAACTGGTCGACGCCGGCGCCGACCGAGAAGACCAGTTCGAGGTTGGGGAAGGTCGCGGCCATGTCGTCCGGCGGCACCCATGTGGCGAGGTAGCGCACCGCGGCGGGGTCGCCGATATCCGGCCACAGGCGAAAGGGCAGGTCGGGCGCCAGTGCCGCGACGTGCCGTCCCCACTCCGCGCCGCGGACGGCATTGGCCTTGTAGAGGAGCGTCATCGGGTCCTCAGAACAGCCCGACGGGAGCCAGAGGGCGGCCGTCGATAAGCCGCTCGTAGGAATAGGCGGCCGGGTCGATCAGCGGCGCATCGCCCATGACGATGTCGGCGGCAAGACGGCCGGCGGCAGGTCCGATGCCGAAGCCGTGGCCGGAAAATCCGGTGGCGAGGAAGAAGCCGGGCAGCTTGTCGACGGCGGAGATCACGGGAATCGTGTCGGGGGTGGTGTCGATGGTGCCGCCCCAGGCCTCGGCGATCTGGACGCCGTTGAGGTCGGGATTGGCCTTGATGAGGGCGGCGAGCGCCTCCTCGACCAGCGTCATGTCGGGTGCGGGGTCGCGGACGCGCTCGGCCTCGAAGGGCGAGGGCTTGTCGAGGGGCCAGTTCGTGCCGCGCAGCAACTGGTCGAGGAAGGGCTTGCCGAAGGAGATTTTCAGGCCCTTGCGGCGCTCCCGGTAAGTCGGCAGGAAAGTGCGGGCATAGCGGATGAGGTCGGGCGTCAGTTCGACGGTGCCGCGGCCGCGGAGCGCCAGGGTGAGCCCGCCGTCGAGGCGGCGGCGGATGCAGAAGAAGTCGGTGCCGAGGGCGCCATCGGTGATCTCGGGAGCCGGCGTCGTCCGGCACGCTGTGGCGTTGACGAGGCCCACCGGCAGCTCGATGCCGTGGCGGCGGCAGAACAGCGACGACCACGCGCCGCCGGAGAGCAGGGCCGCGTTGGTGCGGATGGTGCCCTTCTCGGTGACCACCCCCGACACGCGCCCGCCCGAGGTCTCGAGGCCGCGGGCCGCGCATCCCTGATGGATGGTGACGCCGTGCTTGCGGGCGGCGACGGCCAGAGCCGGAACCGCCATGGAAGGCTCGGCGCGTCCGTCGCTCGGCGTGTGCAGGCCGCCGACCCAGGTATCGACATTGCCGGGCAGGCGCTCGCGGACTTCCGCGGGCGTCAGGACGGTCGAATGGACCTGCATCTCGCGGGCGACCTCCGCCCATTTCTCCCACGCGGCCAGTTCCTCCGGGTTCTTGGTCAGGAAGAGCACGCCGGTGCGGCGGAATCCGGCATCGCGGCCGGCGTCGATCTGCATCTCCTCCCACAGGCGCAGGGCCTCCCGCGCGAGCGGGATCTCGGCGCGGGCCCGGCCCTGCTGGCGGCACCAGCCCCAGTTGCGGCTCGACTGCTCGCAGCCGACATGGCCTTTTTCGATGAGGGCCACCGAATGGCCCTTGCGCGCGAGATGGTAGGCGGCGGAGACGCCGATGACGCCGCCGCCGATGACGACGACGTCGGCGGTCTCGGGCAGGCGGTCGTCGCCCTGGATGCGGTCAAGGGGTGGCGACATGGCGGATGGCTCCTGGGACTGCTGAAGGGGTGCGGCGCATCGGGGGCGGGGTCACTTGATGTCGAGGCGGGGGTCCAGCGCATCGCGCAGGCCGTCGCCGAGGAAGTTGAAGCTGGTCACCGCCAGGGTGATGGCGACGCCGGGCGCGATAGCGAGCCAGGGGGCGCTGGTCATGTAGATCTGGGCGTTGTTGAGCATGTTGCCCCAGCTCGCGGCCGGCGGCTGGATGCCGTAGCCGAGATAGCTGACATAGGATTCCAGCAGGATGGCCTTGGCGACGTTGAGGGTCGCCGCCACGACGATGGCCGCCATGGCGTTCGGCACCAGCTCCTTGAACATGATGCGCAGGTTCGACGATCCGAAGGCGATCGCCGCAGCGGTGAAATCGCGCTCGCGGAGCGCCCGCATCTGCGCCTCGACGATGCGGGCGACGCTCATCCAGGCGGTGATCGAGATCAGGATCGTCGTGGCGACGATGCCGGGCTCGATCAGGGCGGCGAGGGCGAGCAGCAGGAAGATGGTCGGGAAGCACAGGACGGCATCGACGAAGCGCATCAGCGCGGCGCCGAGAACGCCGCCGTAGAACCCGGCGAAGGTGCCGATGACGATGCCCACCGCCATGGCGATCACCATGGCGACGATGCCGATGGTCAGCGATACGCGCCCGCCCATCATCAGGCGCGCCAGAACGTCGCGGCCGAGCTCGTCGGTGCCGAGAACGTGCGCGCCGGAGAGCGGCGGCGCGAAGCGGTGCATGATGTCGATGAACTTGTCGTCGAAGGGCAGCAGGAACGGTCCGAAAACCGAACCGAAGACGAGAAGGACGATGATGACCAGGCCGGCCATGGCGAGCCTGTGCCGGCGGAACCGCTGCCAGGCGGCCTGGGTAGGCGTGACGTAGACGGTCTCGTCGACGGCAATGGCGGTCATGGCTCAGCCCACCCGGATGCGCGGATCGACCACCGCATAGAGCATGTCGGCAATCAGCGAGCCGATCAGCACCATGGTGGCGGAGAACATGAGGATGCCCATCACCACCGGATAGTCGCGGTAGCCGATGGAATCGAGGAAGAGGCGGCCCATGCCCGGCCAGGTGAAGACCGTCTCGGTGACCAGCGCGCCGCCGAGAAGGGTCGGGAACTGCAGGCCGGCCACCGTGATCATCGGCAGCAGGGCGTTGCGCAGCGCGTGCTGGGACAGGATGCGCCACTCGGGAAGACCCTTGGCGCGGGCCGTGCGGATATAGTCCTGATTGATGACGTCGAGCATGGAGGAGCGCATGAAGCGCCCCCACATGGCGGTCTCCACCAGCGCCAGCACCAGGGCGGGGGCGATCAGGTGGTGCAGCATGTCGAGGAGCGAGCCGTCCTCGCCGACGGTCTGGCGGTTGCCGGAGGGCAGCCAGCCGAGCGTCACCGAGAACAGGTAGATGGCGATGAGGCCGAACCAGAAGGTGGGGATCGACAGGGCCACCATGGCGCCCACGGTCGCCAGGGAGTCGAAGATGGAATAGCGGCGGATGGCGCCGAGAATGCCGATCCAGCAGCCGAGGACGACGGCGATGAGGGTCGCCGTCGCCATCAGTTCGAAGGTGGCGCCGAGATGGGCGCCGATGATCTTCAGGACCGGTTCGCCGTCGCGGTAGGAGTTGCCCCAGTCGCCGCGCAGCATGCGCCACAGCCAGTCAGCATACTGGATCGGCAGGGGCCGGTCCAGACCGAGCTGGCGGGTGATGCGGTCGAGGTCCTCCTGCGTCATCTGCGACGACAGGGCGAACTGCGACAGCGGACCGCCCGGAGCCAGGTGCAGGATGGCGAAGCCCAGCATCGAGACGATGAAGAGCAGCAGCACGGCCTGGCCGAGGCGGTTGACGACATAGCGGGCCATGTCAGGCGATCCGGTCTCGCGGCCGCATCAGGCCCAGTACCATTCGCGGATGTTCCAGCAGTTCGTCGAGGTGTTGGCGTTGGGGCGGAAGCCCCTGAGGTTCGCCTTCATGCCCTCGGCGATGATACCCTGGTACAGCGGCAGGATGGCGAGATCGTTGCGGATCACCTTCTGCAGTTGGCCGTAGGTCGCCTTGCGTTCGGCGATGTTGAACTGCGTCGCGCCGAGAGTGAGAAGGCGGTCGGCCTCCGGGTTCTGGTACTGGTAGGTGTTGAAGCCGCGGCCGCCCTTGGCCGGGATCGCGCCGGAGCCAAAGCGCGGCGTGACGTCCGGGTCGCTGCCCAGCATGAAGTTGACCGAGACCAGCGCCGAGTTGAACTTCGACTGCTGCCAGAACTCGCCCCACATGACGGCGGGCGGCATGTTCTGGATGCGCATGGCGGCGCCGATACCGCGCCAGTCCTGCATGAGGAGCTGCTGGGTCTGCTCGCGCACAGCGTTTCCGGAGGTGGTCGAGTTGGTGAACTCCAGACGCACGCCCCCCTTGGCGCGAACGCCATCGGAACCGCGCGCCCAGCCCGCCGCGTCGAGCATCGTATTGGCCTTGGCCGGATCATAGGCGTGCTGTGGCAGGCCCGGCTGGAACGACCAGCCCTGCTGCGGCACGAAGGTTTCGGTGGGCGTCGGCAGGCCGTAGTTCAGCGCGTCGATGATCGCCTTCTTGTTGACGGCCATGTAGAGCGCCTCGCGCACCGTCCGGTCGGCGAGAGGCCCGAACTCGAGGTTGGGCGCGATGTGCTCGACCGACGAGGTCGAGGAGACGACGACGGTGCGGTCGCGCAGGGTCTTCGCCTCGGCTACGAAGTTCGGCAGGATGCCCTGGATGCCGGTGTAGTCCACTTGTCCGGTGCGGAACTGGGTGTAGAGCACGGTCAGGTCGGAAATGTACTTGAAGATCAGCCGCTCCACGTAGGGGCCCTTGCCGTGATAGGCGGTGTTGGCCATCAGCAGGATGTTGTCGCCGGGCGTGCGCGAGCCCCAGCGGAACGGACCGGTGCCGACCGGCGCGTTGTTCATCGGCGAGGTGTTCGGGTCCGCAGCCTTCTCCAGCACGTGCTTCGGCACCAGGAAGGTGAGCGACAGGATCGACAGGTAGGGCGAGTAGGGCGCCTCCATGCGCCAGTGGATCTCGTCCGGCGCGACGACCTTGATGTCCTTGACCAGGCTGTGGCCGACGCGGTTGCGCACCCGGAAGTTCGTATTGTTGATCAGCTCCAGCGAGTACTTGACGTCGTCGGCGGTGAAGGCGGTGCCGTCATGCCATTTGACGCCGGGGCGCAGCTTGATCTTCCAGGTCAGGCCGTCGGCGGACAGGCCGCCATTGGCGACGGTGGGAATCTCGCGGGCGAGGTCGGGGACGAAATTGCCGTCGGCGTCGATGTACCAGAGCGTCGAGAAGAGCTGCCACCAGACCGCCTGATCCACCTCGATGCCGGGCATGAGCGGGTTGAAGACGGTCGGCTCCTGCGACAGGGCGGCGACGATCTGGCCGCGCGGCCTTTCCGGGGGCGTGGAGGGGCGGGCGCCCTGGGCGAACACGGAGGCAGGTGCGGCCATGCCGGCAGCGGCTCCCGCGCCGAGGACCATCAGCGTGCGGCGGCTCGGCGCGGCAAACTCGTTCGCCGGCCCGAATGCGCCATGCTTCGTCTTGTCGACCATCGTGCAGTCCCCCTTGGCCTGGCGCACGGCATGGCGGTACCGTTCGCCGGAATGTTCCGGCGCCCGGCGGATTTGCCATCCGCGGCCTTCAGTGATCTTGAATTGTCGGCAGAGAACTTCAACACTGCTAAACAGAGCTGTCAATGGCGTCGCAAGCGATGCTCGGTTGCCCGCACAGGAGATCTTCTCTCCACGCGCAGGTGGCAATGATCGGCGGGCGAACGACGGGAGATCCAAGCATGAGTGGCCGCAGCAGCGCCGGACGCACCGGGACGGCAGAAGTTGCAGAGTCCATGGTGGATGCGGACGGCGACCAGCGCCTGGGCGAGACGATCCGCGTCATGCGCCAGCGCGCCGGCCTGTCGATGCAGGAGGTGGCGAAGCGGACGGGCTTGTCGACGGGCATGATCAGCCAGGTCGAACGGGCGCTCGCCACGCCATCTGTGCGAACCCTCCGGCTGCTCAGCATCGCCCTCGACGTGCCGATCTCCTACTTCTTCGAGGAGCATGCGGTGGTGTCGCCGGCGCGCTACATCGTGCGCAAGAACGACCGCCGGCTTCTGCGGCTAACCGCCAGCGGCGTGGTCAAGGAGGCGCTGACCCCGGTCGAAAAGGGCGAGCTGGAGTTCTACGAACTGACGCTCAACCCCGGCGGCTCGTCGGGGACGGATTTCGTCCAGCATACCGGCGAGAAGGCCGGATATGTGCTGTCGGGCCGCCTGCGTCTCTGGCTCGACCACGAGGCGCACGTGCTGGAGGCCGGCGACAGCTTCCGCTTCCCCTCCACCGTGCCGCATATGTTCGACAACCCGTCGCAGCAGGTCGCGCGCATCATCTGGGTGACGACGCTGGGCGCCCGCTCCGGATCCTGAGGGGCGGACAGTGGGGCCTTCGCCGCGACTGGAACCACTCTGGTGCCATCCGCGTTGACGTCCGATGTGCCCAAGACAGGAGCGACGATCATGATCGACAGAATCGGACGACGGCAGTGGCTGGTGGCCGTGGCCGCAGTGCTGGCCGTGACGGCCGTATCGCCGGCCAGCGCCCAGGGGCGCGGCTGGGGCCCCGATGGCATGCGTCCGCCCGGCCAGCGTCGCCGGCGCGGGTGGGTTCCGCCCGGGCAGCGCAGGCGTCGCGGCTGGGTCGCACCGGGCCGTGGACGGCGCCGTGGCCCGCCTCCCGGCCGTGGCTGGCGCCGCTGGGGCAACTGACCGGACGCCGCCAGCGATCATGATGGTGGTCGCTGGCGGCGCGCCGCCCGGCTCTCGCGGAACCCGGACGGTCGCGCGGCGTTTCTCCCGGACGACAGAGGAGTGAGGCCATGAGCGACACGAAACGAGACCCAGCCTATCGTGACACCGACGGTCAGCGGCCGGAAGCGCTGGCGACGTTCGCCGAGGCGGCCCGCGCCGACGGACGCAAGCCCGACGACGTCGGGCTGACCGCGACGCCGGACACGGCGCCGATTCCGACCGATTCCGCCCAGAAGGATCGGGCAGCGACGAAGGTTCTGCAGCGCGGCGTGACCGGTGAGGATACCGGCGTCGACGAGGCGGTCGATGCGCTGCCGGACAGGACCCTTCAGGGACAGTGAGACGGAGAGGGCGTGACGGGCCTGATCCGTCACCTGCTTGCGTCCGCCTTATTCGGCGGCGGTGAACGCAATCTCGACGCGATGCCCGGGCCTCTCCGCGTCATCGCGCGCCGGCCCGGACGTCAGCTTCGCCCGCAGGCCACGGACGAGGTTCTCGACGACGACCTGGCCGATCCCCCGCGCCGCTCCCTCCGCCGAGGCCAATCCCACGCCGTCATCCTCGATGATCAGGCGGCGCGGCGCATCGTCCGTCGCCGGCGACATGGTGACCCGCACGCGACCCGAGATGTCGCCCGGGAAGGCGTGCTTCAGAGCGTTGGTGACGAGTTCGTTGATCAGCACGACATAGCTGAGGGCGTCCCTCCCCGAGACGACCATGTCCGGCATGTCGAGCTCGACCGCGATCTTCGGGGTAGGCTGTGTCTCGCGGATGGCCGTGATGGCCTCCTCAAGATAGGGGCGGGCCTCGACCTCATCGGTCTCGATGTTGAGCCGCATCCGCCGCTGACCGGCAGCGATGGCGTGGATTCGCTCTCGCGCATTGGCGAGCGCCCGCTTCACGTCCTCGCTGCCCTCGGCGCGGCTTTGCATGTTGAGCAGCGATGACACCATCGCAAGATTGTTCCCGACCCGGTGGTTGACGTCGCGCAGCAGGGCCTCGACACGCAGCTTCTCGCGTTGAAGGTCCTCGGTGCGCTGATCGATCAGGGCTTCAAGGGAAGCATTGTCGGCGGCGAGCAGCTTCGCCTCCCCGAGCGCGTTGACAATCTGCCGGCTGCCGACGGCAACGAGCACCCCGATGATCAGGAGCATGGCGACAAGGCTACCGATCCGCGTGAGCCGGGCCCAGTCGAGGCGCTCGTCCAGCAGCGTCTGCTCGGTGAACTTGATCTGCTCCATGAGGCGCGTCGCCTCGTCCATCATGCCCTTGCCCCGGCCGTCGGCGATGATCGCGATGGCCGCCGTCGTGTCTCCGGCCTGGGTCAGTCGCGCGATCTCCTTCGACTGCTCCAATACGCGCAGCAGGACCGGGCGCGCCTGCTCCACCAGCCGGACCTGGGACGCCCTTTCCGCCACCAGCGCCTGCAATTGCGCCAGGTGGCTGAGGACCTGATCCTCGGCCCCGTCGAGCAACTGCATGAACTCGCGGTTCCCGGTCGACGCGAAGGCCCGGATGCCGGACTGTGCCTCGCGGGTGCGCCGGAGCACCTGTTCGGACCGCTCGCGAACCTGGAGCGAATGGATGGCCCAGTCCGCCGACTGCGCCGCCTGCCAGTTCGCCCACATGGCGAACAACGCCGCGGACGCCAGGATCAACAGGCCGAGGACGAGTGAGTTGACGGCAAGGGCGGCGCGGATTTTCGGCAATGGCGTGGCGGCTGCAAGCATTCGGACCCCGGGGGAAAGCGGTGGAGGTAATCGATAGGGCGTCGCGGCCGCGGTCAATGTGTCAAATGACGTTCAGGTCAGAGATCCCCTTCCGCCGCAGCGTCCGCCGGCTCATCGCCCGCGTTCAGGGATCCGTCATCAGCGGCCGCAACTTGCTCGCCACACTGTGCGACCTGATGATCGCCTTCCGAGCGGACGCAAGTCGGCAGGTGGGGCCGAAGGTCGGCTCGGTTGATCCCGTCGCTGGCGACAATCGCCCTCAAATGTGGCGAGGCAGCGTAGAGGTCATAAATTCTCGACTTCGGGCCGGGAACCGATGCCAAAAATACCGCGTTTGAGACGCGTCACAATGGCCACGAGGATGGCATCATGGTCGACAAGTTTCTTTCGCAGGATCTCTTGAGGGCGCTCGACATCTTCATCGCCGAACAGCATCCGGGCATTTCCCGTTTCGATGCGCTCCGGCTCGCCTTCCACGACTGGGCGACCCGACACGGCTATCTCGACACCCAGCTGGAAGAGGCCGAGGTGTTCCCGCGTCGCCATCAGGTGGGCGTCTCCAGGGCCGACCGGCATACGGCCGGCGAGATGCTCGACCAGTTCATCCATGTTCACCGATCGCCCAACGGCAAGGCGCGATAGGTTGGCGGCGGGGCGGCGGGTGGAGTGGCGGAGACGGAGGGATTCGAACCCTCGATACCCTTTTGGGGTATGCTCATTTAGCAAACGAGTGCCTTCAGCCGCTCGGCCACGTCTCCGTTAGCGCGCTTCTATGCCCGCGCCGCCGGTGATTTGCAAGGCGGCGGGGCGGGCGATGTTCACAGCACCGTCATGCCGAAGCCGGCCGTCTCGGCGAGCGGCTCGGCGATGGCGTCCTCGGCTGCCTCCTCGCGCAGCCAGGCGCAGAAGGCGGCGACCTGGGGCTTGGCCGCGCCAGCCTGCGAGCGGATGAGATAGTAGCCGTGGGGGCCGTCGACCTGCCGGTCGAAGGGAGCGACCAGCGTGCCGGAGCGGATCGCCTCGTTGATCAGCGGGGAGACGCCGAGCGCCACGCCCTGGCCGCTCATCGCCGCCTGAATCATCTGGTCGTAGCGCGAGAAGCGCAGCGAGCCGGCGGGCTTCAGGTCCTCGATGCCGAGCGCCGTCATCCAGGTGCCCCAGTCGAACCAGGTGCGGCTGGCGCCGTGGTAATCGAGATGCAGCAGCGTGTGGTGGCGGAGGTCCTCCGGCCGGCGCAGCGGCGTGACGCCGTCGGCGACGAGCGAGGGATGGCAGACGGGCAGGATGTCCTCGGCGAACAGGCGTTCGGCGCCGGCCGCGGCGCGGTCGGTCTTCGAATAGCGGATGGCGAGGTCGATCATGCTGCGGTCGAGGTCGAGGACGCGGTCGTTGGCGATGATGCGCACGTCGATGTGCGGGTGGAGCCGCGTGAAGCGCTTCAGCCGGGGGATCAGCCAGAGCGAGGCGAAGCCCGAGACGGTGGTCACCGCCAGCTGGTTGTCGGTGCTGCGCGCCCGCATCTGGTTGATGGCGCCCTGCAGGCGGTCCAGCACGTCGATGGCGATGCGCTGGAAGGCGCGGCCGTCCTCGGTGAGGGCGAGGGCGCGGTGCCGCCGCTCGAACAGGGTCACGCCGAGATGCTCCTCCAGCGTCTTGATCTGGCGGCTGACAGCCGACTGGGTCAGCGCCAGTTCGTCGGCGGCGCGGGTGAAGGAGAGGGTGCGGGCGGCCGCCTCGAACCCCTGGACGAAGCCCAGGGGCGGCAGGTCATAGCGTTTGCGTGCCATTCTCTGAACTCATGCAGTGCGTGAGAATTGATCGTTTGTGCGGTGCCGCAAGAGCAAACATCATAAGCGCATGCCGGAGCAGTTGTCGCGTCCGGATCAGTTCTGACATTCCCCTCGTTCATTCAGAGGAGGCCGCCATGGTCTGTCTCGACACCCCCTCGCGCGTCCACGTCCGCCGTGGCGGCATCATCCGCCTCGAAGGCGCCCTCGGCGCCGCCGTCCTGTGCCATGCCGGTGCTGTCTGGGTGACGCTGGAGGACGATTCCCGCGACATCCTCATCGAGGCGGGCGAGAGCTTCGTCATCGATCGCGGCGGGCTCAGCCTCGTCTGCGCCATTGCCGGGCCGGCGGAGATCGAGGTGACCGCGGCCGGGGCGGAACTGTCCGGCGGGGCGCCGGCCAACGAGATGCCCGCCGAGCTCAACCAGCCGGCCAGGGCGGCCTGACGCGATGCTCCGGTCCGCTCCACCCATGCGGCGCGGGCCGGCTGCCGCGCGCGTCACCCTGACCGAGCAACTCATCGTCCGCCGGTTCGAGGCGGGCGAGGAAGCGCGCCTGCAAGCGCATGTCGAGGGCCTGTCGCCGCTCTCGCGCCGGTACCGCTTCCTCGGGGTGATCAATGGTCTATCCCTCGCCGAGGCGCGCCGCCTGATCGGTGACGGAACCGGTCCCGTCTTCGCCGTCGCAGCCGAGTTGGACGGACCGGACGGGATGCGACTGATCGGGGAGGGGGTCTGCGCCATCGGTGGCGATGGCACGACGGCGGAATTCGCCCTGTCCGTCGCCGACGCCTGGCAGGGGCAGGGCATCGGCCGGGCGATCCTCGCCGGGATCGGACTGCGGGCCGTCTCCAGAGGGGTCGACGTGCTTCATGGCGAGGTGCTGCGCGGCAATGATCGCATGCTGGCCCTGGCGGCGCGTGCCGGCTTCGTCGCCCGGCCGCACCCCGGCGATCCGCGTCTCATCCGGATCGAACGGCGCATTTCGGTCGCTGCCGGCTTGCGCACGCGTCTGGCGGGCCTCGATGCCGGATCGGCCCTTGCGGCCTGAGGCGGGGGCTTGACAGGCCGGCCGGCCCCTTCTATCACTTAACTCAATGGTTAAATAAAGGGTCGATCGACCCCGGCCGCGGGGTCGCCTGCCAGTTCAACGCCGTGCCAGGGAGGAGGCGATGCACTGGATCGCCCGATACCGGACCTTCTGGCAATGCCGCCTCGATCGCCTGCAAGCCTTTCTGGAGAATGAGCCATGTCCGCCCAATCCCAGCCGATCACCACCGGCGCCGGCGTCCCCCTTGCGGCGACGCGGCCGAGCCTCACCCTTCGGCGCTGGCTCAACGCCTCTCCGGCGCGGGTCTATGCGGCGTGGACGGACCCGCTGAGGCTCGCCCAGTGGTGGGGGCCGGGCACGCCGGACGACATGGATGTGGTGGAACTGGACGTGCGCGTCGGCGGCGCCTTCCACATCGGCTTCTCCTATGCCGGCGAGCGCCATGACGTCCACGGCGTCTACAAGGAGGTCGTGCCGGGTGAGCGGCTGGTCTTCTCGTGGTTCTGGAAGTCGACGCCGGAACGCGTCTCGCAGGTGACGATCCGATGCCGTCCCGATAGCGAGGGCTGCATGCTGACGCTGATCCACGAGCAGCTCTTCGACGAGGCGGCCCGCCTCGGCCACACCCGCGGCTGGACCGCGTCCCTCAACAAGCTGGAAGCGCTGTTCTCGCGCGAGGCCTGACCATGCACCCCCGTTCCCCCGAACGCATGCAGCTCCACTTCGCCGAGACGATGATGCCGCGAAAGGCCTGTTTCGTGGCCCGGCATCTCGACGCACCCGTCGACTTCATCCGCGTCGATCTCGGCAGGGGCGAGCACAAGGCGCCTGCCTTCCGGGCGCTGAATCCCAACACGAAGGTGCCGGTCCTTGTCGATGGCGACCTCGTCCTGTGGGAGTCCGACGCCATCATGCTGCATCTGGCGCTGACCACGGGTTCCGGCCTCTGGCCGTCGGACCCGCGCGGCCAGGTCGAGGCGCAGCGCTGGCTGAGCTGGGCGGCGCACGAGTTCAATCCGCAGACCGCCACGCTCTATTTCGAACACATCATCAGGCCGATGTTCGGTCTGGGCGACGTGGACGCGGAGGCGGAATCCGCAGCGCTGGCGCGCACGCGCAAGGGGCTGGCGCTGCTCGACGCGCATCTCAAGGGCCGGGATTTCCTCCTCGGCCCGCGCCTCTCGCTGGCCGACGTCTCGGTGGCTATCACCTTTCCCTATGCGGAGAAGGCGAACATCCCGCTCGGCGACTATCCGGGTGTGGCGCGCTGGAACGAGCGCCTGAGCACCCACCGGTTCTGGAACGAACCCTTTCCCGAGGCGGTCGCCGCCTGACGAGGTCCAGGGGCCAGGGAATGGCCCCAAGCCCGATCTTTCCCGGCGGTGCCCCCTATGCCGGGAAAGGTCGGGCCTTCTTTTCCCGTCCGCTTGTCCGTCAGCCGCCGTAGCGGCCGGCGGCCTCCTCCGCGAAGGCGAATTCACCGATGAGACGGACACCGCCGAGCCAGATCTCGGCGATCTCGCCTTCCGCATCACGGACGCGGCTCGCGGCTTCCCCGGCCTGGTTGAAGCCTGGCGCGCGGGTGATGAGCCCGGCGTCGAGGCCGGTCACCGTGATCTCGCTGACCTCGGACAGCGGCGGGTTCAGCACCGGCGGCGAGGCCAGCACCCTGTTGCCGACCGGCACGAGATCCACCGCGCCCCAGAGCGTCCACCAGCGGCCGGCCCAGTCGGCGACCTCGGCATTCGGCGCGCCGCCCTTCTCGAAGGCCTTGAGAATGTGGCCGATGCCGTCGACCCAGACCTGGGCCGGACCGTCGATGGCGTTGGTCAGCACCGAGATGGCGATGTCCTGCGCCGGGAAGACGGCCGTGCGCGACAGCGTGCCGGCAAAGGACCCGGAATGGCCGAACCAGTCCCACCCGCTGAGCGAGCCGGAGATGGTGCCGAGCCCGTAATAGCGCTCCAGCGTCGATTCATTGTCGCGCCAGTGGCGGCGGGTCATGTCGCGCCGGCTGGCGGCCGAGAGGAGCGTCGACGGAGACGACGGCGCAAGCTGCGAGAAGAAGCGCGCGAGATCGGCGGCCGTGGACACGAAGCCGGTGGCAGAGGCGAGATCGGCGGTTGCGGCGTCCCCGGGGATGACGAGGCGCCTGCCGAAGGGCAGGCGGGTCGAATGGCCCTTCGCCAGCGTGCCCTCGCCCATCAGGCCGATGTCGGCATGGGTTTCCGTCAGCCCTGCCGGCACGACGATCTCGCGCATGATCCAGTCGCGGTAATGCTCGCCGGTCACCGCCTCGATGATGAGGCCGAGGATGCCGAAGCCGTGGTTGGAGTATTTGAAACGCTGGCCGGCGGGCAGGGGCGGCAGCAGCGCCAGTTCCTCGCGCAACTGGGCTGCGGTGAGGAAGGGGCGCAGGTCGCCGAAATAGCCGGCATCCGCGCCGTCGCGGACATAGCCGGCGCTGTGGGACAGCAGTTGCTGCACGGTGGCGGCCGCCGCCGCCTCATGCAGCCCCTGCACGAAGGTGCCCGCCGCATCGTCGAGGCGGAGGAGGCCGCGGTCCTTCAGCTTCAGGATGCCGGCCGCGGTAAAGGTCTTGGAGTGGGAAGCGACTCGGAACCGGTGCCGGGACGTCAGGGCTTCGCCCGAGGCGAGATCGGCCGTGCCGAACGCCTCTTCCAGGACGATCTCGCCCTTGTGGGCAATGGCGATCGAACAGCCAGGCTGGTCGACGTGCTGGACCTGAAAATCGATCCAGCGAGGCACGTAGTCGAGTGCGGCCCTCAGCCAGGCATCCATGGTCATCCCCCTCGCAATACTTGTCGGCGCGACATTGGCACGGCGCTGCGACAGGGGGAAAGCGGGAGATCGCCGGATGGTGAAAGGGCGATCTCCCGTCCGTGCCGTCAGACAGCGGCCAGCTTCTTCTCCACGACGCGTGCATAAAAGGCTGCCGCATAGGGCAGGAGCTTGTCGTTGAAGTCGTAGGCGGGGTTGTGGACCTGGGCGGAATCGCCGTTTCCGATGTTGATATAGGCGCCGGGCACCTTCTCCAGCATGAAGGAGAAGTCCTCCGATCCCATGATGAGCGAGCGGTTGCGCTCGACATTGGCCTCGCCGGCGATCTCGGCCGCGACATCGGCGGCGAAGGTCGCGTGCTCCGGCGTGTTGTAGAGCGGCGCGAAGATCAGCCGCCAGTCGACCTCGGCGGTGGCGCCGAAGCCGGCCGCGACGCCCTTGGCCATGCGCTTCATATTCTCCTCGATCAGCTTGCCGACCTCGGGCTTGAAAAAGCGCGCCGTGCCGCGGATGAAGGCTGTGTCCGGCACGACGTTGTAGGCGTCGCCGCCCTCGATCCGGGTCACCGAGATGACGCCCTGGTCGACCGCGCCGATGTTGCGGGCGACGATGGATTGCAGCGCCGTGACGATCTGGCAGGCGGTGAGCACGGGGTCGATCGAATGCTCAGGGTGGGCACCGTGCGAGCCGCGGCCCTGCACCTTGATGTCGAAGAAGGCCCCGCCGGCCATCATGTGACCGGGCCGGATGGCGAACTTGCCGACGTCGAGCTTCGGCGAATTGTGGAAGCCGAAGACCGCATCGCAGGGGAAACGCTCGAACAGGCCGTCCGCCAGCATGGCGCTGGCGCCGCCGACACCCTCCTCGGCCGGCTGGAAGATGAGGGTGACGGTACCGTCGAAGTTCTTCGTCTCGGCGAGATACTTCGCGGCGCCCAGCATGCTCGAGGTATGGCCGTCATGGCCGCAGGCATGCATGCGGTTTTCGAACTTGGAGCGGTAGGCGAGCTGGGTCGTCTCCTGCATGGGCAGCGCGTCCATATCGCAGCGCAGGCCCACGGAGCGGGTCGACGTGCCGACCTTCAGGCGGCCGACCACGCCGGTCTTGCCGACGTTGCGATGAACCTCGTAGCCCCAGCCCTCCAGCGCCTTCGCGACAATCTCCGAGGTCCGCCGCTCCTCGAAGCCGATCTCGGGATGGGCGTGGAAGTCGTGCCGCCAGGCGGTCATCTCGGGAGCGAGGGCAGTGATCTTCTCGGGGATCGGCATGGACAGGCCCTTGTGTTGGTCTCGATCGTCGGCGCGTGGCCGCGGGGAGAGGGACCATAGCCGCGGCTCGCCGCCCCTGCCATGCAGGCGATGCGGGCGGGCGGGCCGAGCCATGCGCGGCAGCCATGCCTCGCCCGCCCCGAGATTGCGTCGCCGTGCTCCGCTGGCACAGGATGGTGCGCCCCATCACCCCAGCGAGTCCGACTGCCATGAACCCCTGCGACCTCACCGCCGTCGAGGCCCGCCGTCTGATCGGCGCCAAGAAGCTCTCCGCATCCGAACTGCTGGAAAGCTGCATCGGGCGGATCGAGGCTGTCGACCCCGCCGTGAACTGCATGGTGGCGCGGGACTACGAGGGCGCGCGGGCGACCGCGAAGGCGGTCGATGCCGCGGTCGCGCGGGGCGATGCGCTCGGTCCGCTGCACGGCCTGCCGGTCGGGGTCAAGGATCTCGAGAACACCAAGGGCCTCCGGACGACCTATGGCAGCGTTCTCTTCAAGGACTTCGTGCCGGACGAGGACCAACTCATCGTCAAGTCGGTGCGCGAGGCCGGCGCCATTGTCCTCGGCAAGACCAACACGCCGGAATGGGGCGCCGGCGCCAACACCCGCAACGCCGTCTATGGGGCGACAGGTAATCCCTTCGATCCCGCGAAGTCGGCAGCGGGTTCCTCCGGCGGCTCGGGCGTGGCGCTCGCCTGCGGCATGGTGCCGATCGCCACCGGATCGGACACCGGCGGTTCGCTGCGCAACCCGGCCGCCTTCAACGGCATCGTCGGCTTCCGCCCCTCGCCGGGGCTCGTCCCCAGCGACAAGCGGCCGCTCGGCTGGAACCCCCTGAGTGTCCTCGGTCCGATGGCGCGCACCGTGCCGGACCTCTGCCTGCTGCTCTCCACCATGGTGTCGGACGATGCCTGCGACCCGCTCGCGACGACCATCCACGGCACTGTGGTCCGCCGTCCCGAGGACTTCGCGGTGCCGGCCGAGATCGACCTCGCATCGCTCCGCGTGGCAGTCACCCCGGATTTCGGCTTCACACCCACCGAGAAGCACATCCGCCAGGTCCTGGCCGAGAAAGTCGGGCTTTTCGCCCACCTGTTTGCCGGCGTCGACGACGCGACGCCCGATTGCAGCGGCACGGACGAGGTCTTCGAGGTGCTGCGGTCAGTCGCCTTCATGGCGGGCATGTACGAGCGCGTGCGCGACACGCCGGAACTCGTCGGCCCGAACGTGCGCGCCAATGTCGAGGAGGGCCTGACCTATTCCGCCCTCGACGTGACGCGGGCGCTGAAGCAGCAGACGGTCCTCTACAAAAACTGGCAGCGATTCTTCTTGGGCTACGATGTCATCCTGTCCCCGGCGGTGACGCTGAGCCCAAGGCCCTGGTCGGAACTCTATCCCGCCGAGATCGACGGCACGCCGACGCGCACCTATTTCCACTGGCTCGCCAACGCCTATGCGGTGACGACGGTCGGCTATCCCGCGATCTCGCTGCCCGTCGGCCTCGACCACAACGGCATGCCCTTCGGACTGCAGATCGTCGGGCCGCGCGGCGGCGATGCGAAGGTTCTTGCCGTGGCGGCGGCGCTGGAGCGGGAGCTTGCCGGCGATCCGCGCACGGCCCGTCCGGTTCCCGACATCGCCAGGCTTTCGGCCGCGGCGCCGATCAGCGCCATGCCCGGTTTCATGGGCTTCGACTGACCGCCGGGCAAAGCCGATTGCAAGACCCGCCCGGGCGCGCAACGATGGAAGGCCTTGCGCCGCGGAGATTGGCGCAGGCTGTGAAGGGGGACTCGCGATGATATTTGACAGACGTACGCTTCTGAAGGGCGCGACGGCCTCGCTGGTGGCAGCGCCGGCGCTGGCGCAGGACTGGCGCGCTTCCACCATGCGGTTCATCCCGCAGGCGAACCTGTCGTCCCTCGACCCGATCTGGACGACGGCCACCGTCACAAACAACCACGGCTATTACGTCTACGACACGCTCTTTGCGGCAGACATGAACTTCAAGGCTCAGCCGCAGATGGCCGAGGGGCACGAGGTGCTCGACAACGGCCTGCGCTGGCGGATCAAGCTGCGCCCCGGCCTGAAGTTCCACGACGGCGAGGCGGTCCGCGCGCAGGACTGCATCGCCTCTATCATGCGCTGGACGCAGCGCGACGCCTTCGGCCAGCTGGTCGGCAAGGTCATCGACGGCACGCAGGTGATCGACGACCGCACCTTCGACATCAAGCTGAAACGGCAGTTCCCGCTCCTGCTCGACGCCCTCGGCAAACCCGATACGCCGGCCTTCGTCATGCCGGAGCGCCACGCCAAGACCGAGGCCACCAGGCAGGTCACCGAGATGGTCGGCTCGGGTCCCTACCGCTTCATCGCCGGCGAGTACAATTCCGGCAGCCGGGTGGTCTACGAGAAGTTTGACGCCTATGTGCCGCGCCAGGAGGCCGCCAGCCGCGGCGCCGGCGGCAAGGTCGCCCATTTCCCGCGGATCGAATGGCACATCATGCCCGATACCTCGACCGCAGCGAACGCCATCGTTCGCGGCGAGATGGACTGGTGGGAGCGTCCGCCCGCCGACCTTCAGCCGCTGCTGGCCCGGTCGCGCGACATCACCCGCGAGGTCACCGATCCGTCGGGCCGCCTCGCCATCATGCGCCTCAACCACCTGCAGGCACCCTTCAACAACGTGAAGGTGCGTCAGGCCGTCCGGATGGCGGCGATGCAGGAAGACTACATGCGGGGATCGCAGGGCAACGACGCCTCCGCGTGGAAGATCTGCCGCAGCCTCTGGCCGCAGGGCACGCCCTACTACAGCGGCGAACAGGAAGACCTGATGCCGCAGTCGATCGACAAGGCGAAGGAGGCCCTGAAGGCCTCCGGCTATGCCGGCGAGAAGGTGGTGATCATCAACCCGACCGACTTCCCGGACATCGGCCCGCTCGGGCAGGTGACCGCCGATATCCTCCAGAAGATGGGCATGAACGTCGATCTCGCCGAGACCGACTGGGGCACCGTGATCCAGCGCCGTGGCAGCCGCGAATCGACCGACAAGGGCGGCTGGAGCATCTTCCACACGACCGGTCCGGCCGCAGGCTGGGGCACGCCGGCGACCTCGCTGCTGGTGCGCGGACAGGGCGCGCGTGGCTGGTTCGGCTGGTGGGACAGCCCGAAGGCCGAGGCGCTCACCGAGGAATGGCTTTACGCGCCCGATGCAGCCGGCCAGCAGAAGGCGGCGAAGGAGCTCGGCCGTCTCGCCCTCGAGGAGGTCGCGACCGTTCCGCTCGGCCAGTTCACGTTGCGCACGGCCTATCGCAAGACCCTGACGGGCATGCCGCACGGCTCGGCGCCCTATCCGTGGAGCATCAAGCGGGCCTGACGGCTGGACCCTTCGCCCGTTTCAGCAGACGACAATGAACGGCCGGGCCTCGCGCCCGGCCTTTTCGTTGTCGGGCACGGTCAGATGTGTGAGCCGTCGCGCGCCTTGTCGCCGCCGGGGGACGTCGCTGGCGGAGTGGGGTCCAGCGGCTCGAAGGGGGAGGATGTCGCGGTTGCCGTGTGCGGCACCGGCGCAGCACGGGACTCGCCCGTCACCTCGCTGATGATCCCGCGGGCGATCTCGCGCTCGCCCATGATGACGGTGCCGGCGCCGAGGTTCGTCAGGTGCTCGACCTCGGCGTCCGAGTGGGCGCGCGCGATGATGGTCAGCTGCGGATTGGCTGCCCTGGCCGTTTCGACGATCTGGCCGGCCTCGAAGGCATTGGGAATGGCCACGATGAGCCGCCGCGCGCCCGCGACATTGGCGCTGCCGAGGATCTCGCCGCGCACGGCATTGCCCGAGATCGTCTCGACCCCGTCGTCCCTGAGCCGGCCCTGCGGCCTCGCCGCGTCCTCGATGACGAGATAGGGCAGGGCCTTCTCCTTCAGCGCCTGCCCGACCAGGCTGCCGACGCGGCCATAGCCGACGAGGATGGTATGGTCGGTGAGGGCGGTGGTCTGCGGTTCTTCCTCGTCTTCAGCGGGCGGCGGGGGTGACACCGGGGCCGGCGTGTCGGCGGGGGCGGGCGGCGTCGCCGTCGCCCCCTGATCGAGCCGCCGCTTGATCCAGCCGACACCGGCGAAGACGGCGGGATTGAGCATGATGGACAGGATGGCGCCGGCCAGGATCAGGTCGCGCCCCTGTTCGGGCAGGAGCTTCAGGCCGACGCCCAACTCGGCGAGAATGAAGGAGAACTCGCCGATCTGCGCCAGCGAGGCGGAGATCGTCAGCGCCGTGCCCGTCGGATAGCGGAAGGCGATGACGATCAGGAAGGCGGCCAGCGACTTGCCGATGACGATGATGAACAGCGTCGCCAGGATCGGCCAGGCGCCGGTCATGAGGCTCCACGGGTTGAACAGCATGCCGACGGACACGAAGAACAGCACGGAGAAGGCGTCGCGCAGCGGCAGCGATTCCTCCGCCGCCCGGTGGCTGAGTTCCGATTCGCTCATGATCATGCCGGCGAAGAAGGCGCCGAGCGCAAAGGAGACGCCGAAGAGCTTGGCGGCGCCGAAGGCAACCCCCAGCGCGATGGCGAGCACGGCGAGGCGGAACAGCTCGCGCGACCCGGTATGGGCCACATAGTGCAGCAGCCAGGGGATGACCTTGCGGCCGAGGCCCATCATCACGGCGACGAAGCCGACGACCTTCAGGAGCGTGACGAGAACGACGCCGCCGACACCGAGGCCGAGCCATTGCACGACCGGATCGCTGGCGGCTGCCGATTGTGTCTCGCCCCCGAGCAGGCCGGCGACAGCCGGCAGGAGGACCAGCGCCAGCACCATGGCGATGTCCTCGACGATGAGCCAGCCGACGGCGATGCGGCCGCGCTCTGTCTCGATGATGCGGCGCTCCTGCAGCGCCCGGAGCAGCACGACGGTTGACGCCACCGACAGCGCGAGGCCGAAGACGATGCCGGCGCCCATGGTCCAGCCGAGCGCCCAGGCGAGCGCCATGCCCATGGCGGTCGCCGCGCCGATCTGCACGATGGCGCCTGGCACGGCGATGGCCCGGACCGAGAGAAGATCCTTCAGCGAGAAGTGCAGGCCGACACCGAACATCAGCAGGATGACGCCCATCTCGGCGAGCTCGGTGCCGAGCTTCTGGTCGGCGACGAAACCGGGCGTGTGCGGTCCGATGAGAAGGCCGGCGAGCAGGTAACCGACCAGGGTCGGCAGCTTCAGCCGGTTGGCGATGAGCCCGAAAATGAACGCGAGCCCGAGACCGGCGACGATAGTGGCGATCAACGGGGTATCATGCGGCATTGTCGAGCCTTCGGCCTCACGTCAGCGAACAGGGGAGTGGGCCGGAAACGGCCTGCGCCGCATTATGAGGACCGTACCGGCTTGAGGCAACGCAGGCGGCGCGGCAGGATGCCGCGCCGGGACAGGCTTTCGTGATGGCGGAGCCCCGATTCAGATGCCCGAGGCGAGGTAGCCGCCGTCGACCGCCACCACCGTTCCGGTGACGAATCCGGCGGCGGGAGAAGCGAGATAGACTGCTGCGCCGACGAGCTCCTGCGTCTTGCCCCAGCGGCCCATGGGCGTCCGCCGCAGGGCGTTCTCCTTGCGCTCCGGCGGCATCTTCGAGGCGTTCAGTTCCGTCATGAAGAAGCCCGGAGAGATGGCGTTGACCCGCACCCCGCCCATCGCCCATTCGGCGGCGAGCGTCTGCGTCAGGCCGACGATGGCGTGCTTGGTCATCGCGTAGGGGCAGGCGCGCGGCCAGCCGCGATGAGCCGAGAGCGAGGCGATGTTGACGATGGCGCCGCGGCCACGCTCCAGCATGAGCCGGCCGAAGGTGGTGCAGGAGAAGAAGACGCTGGTCTGGTTGGTGCGGAAGATGAACTCGACCTCCTCCTGCGTGAAGTCGAGGGTCGGCTTGATGATAGTGGTGCCCTGGCAGGGCACGAGGATGTCGATGGGGCCGAACTCGCGCGTGACGGTGTCGGCGAGGCGCGCGAGATCCGCGCCATCGGTGACGTCGGCGACATAGCCCTTCGAGCCGGGATGGGCGGCGGCAAGGCGTGCTGCGGCTTCGTGCAGCTTGTCCGGGCTGCGGGCGGCGATCGCCACACGCGCCCCGGCCTCGGCATAACCATGCGCGATGGCCTCGCCGATACCGCTCGAGCCGCCGATGACCAGGGCGTTGAGGCCGGCGAGCGACAGGGATGTGGAGGGCTCGCTCATTGCGCATCTCCGTAACAGTCGACAGCCCGCAGAGTGGCGTCGAGCCAGCCCGCACAGGCGCTGGGACGGATGGGCATGGCGGTTCCTCCCGGAGGCGGGCCATCCGCCCCTTTCTCTCAAACCTGCTCGTGTCCCAATGCCGATGCAAGCGCCTGCAACACGCGGGCTGCCCGGCCACCATACGGGCCACACCGGCGAGGCTCATGTCGCCGCCCTGCGTGGCGGATGACCGTCAGGCGCCGGGCGAATGGGAGTTGGTGCTGCAATGCGGGGCACTGTTGGAATATTCTTCTTCTTGTGCGTCGATGTTGTTCTTGTAGGATAAGGATATTCTACAAATCGCAGGCGCCGCGGGGTGGCGTCCAGCCGGGACCGCATCCATGGACGCCATCGACAGGAAGATCCTCACCATCCTCCAGGACGACGCGACGATCTCGATCGCGGAACTCGCCTCGCGGGTGAACCTGTCGCAGACACCGTGCTGGAAGCGAATCCAGAAGCTCGAGGGCAACGGCTTCATCATCAAGCGCGTGGCGCTGGTCTCGCCCGAGAAGCTCGGCCTCGGCCTGACCGTCTTCGTCTCGATCGAGACCTCCGATCATTCGCGCGAGTGGCTGGCGCGCTTCGCCGACACCGTCTCGGCCATGCCCGAGGTGATGGAGTTCTACCGGATGGCCGGCGACGTCGACTACATGCTGCGCGTCGTCGTCACCGACATGGCCGCCTATGACGCCTTCTACAAACGGCTGATCGACACCATTCCGCTGAAGAACGTCACCTCGCGCTTCGCCATGGAGCGCATCAAGTCGACCACCGCCTATCAGGTGCCGGCGGCAGTGGCGAAGGCGTAAGGGCGACCGACGGGCGAACATGCGCCGTCAAGTCAATCCGGTCAGGTCCGGAGGAATCGCTCGGATGCGCGCCAGCAGCTGACGCAGGTCGAATCGCCTCAGGGAGCCGCGCCGCCTCGAAAACCCGTCCGAAACCGCGCCGTTGCTGGCTTCCTCGCGGAATCGTGTCTGGCCGGCGATTGGGGCGTGCGTCACTGTGAACCGTGGGAAGCGGTCGGCTGTCATCTGGCGCCAGAGTCCAGGGCGGCTTTTGGCGGTTAACCCTCCCGGTCGCCGCACCGGTTCGAAATCCGCTGCATTTTCATCAAGTTGCAGTCATTTCGCCGGCGGCCCCTGTGGTTAAGAGGCCCGTGTCCTTCCTGCAACAGTCCCCGCCAAAGCCTGTTCGGGGGGCGTTCGGAGCCCTTGTTTCGATTGATCGGCGCGGGGGCATCGGTAATGGTGACCTTGCGACGAAGGGGGGCACCCCGGTCGCACCGCCCTTCCTGGGGTCGAACGGCACTCAGCCACGACAGCAGAAAAGGCGGCCAAACGGGGAATATCGGAACCAAGGCCTTCTTCGGGAAACCGGACAGGAACCAGGGAACCAGGCTCCCTCAGGAGAAACATTGGAGGTCTACACAATGAAGACGGTTAAGAGCCTTCTTCTCGGCGCTGCGGCGGGCTTCGTTGCCCTGACCGGCGCTCAGGCAGCGGATCTCCCGGGCAAGGCTGCCCCGGCCGAGTACGTGCGCATCTGCGACACCTACGGCGCGGGCTTCTTCTTCATCCCGGGCACCGACACCTGCCTTCGCATCGGCGGCTACGTCCGCATGGATGCCTATGTTGGTCAGCAGTTCTCGCCGGCGACGAACGTCTACTCGACGCGTACCCGCCTGCTCCTGAACTTCGACGCTCGTTCGAACACCGAGTACGGTCTGCTCCGCGCCTATGGTGAGTTCCTCATCCAGCGCGGCCCGGGCAACAACGTCCTGCCTGCGACCCTCGCCACCGGCGCTGGTTCGACGGGTCAGGCGTCGGCCGCCTACATGTCCCGCGCGTTCATCCAGTTCGCTGGCTTCACGTTCGGTAACTCGGCCTCGTTCTTCAACTTCTACCAGGGCGACGTCCAGTTCGTTGCTTCCGCCGGTGCCGCCATGGACCCGTCGCGCAACTCGTCGAACCTGATCGCCTACACCGCGTCGTTCGGTTCGGGCTTCTCGGCCACGATCTCGATCGAGGATCCGCAGTTCCGCCGCATCGGCGCGATCGGCACGATCGCTGCTGCGGCCGTCCAGACCAACGGCGTGATCTACAACGGTCAGGCTATCCCGGACATCGTCGGTAACCTGCGCGTCGATCAGGGTTGGGGCTCTGCCCAGATCATGGCTGCCTATCATGAAGTCCGCACGACCGTTGCTGCTGGTCCGCCGGCTGTTGGCGCGACCTCTGCTGGTTGGGCTGTTGGCGGTGGCGTCCGTCTGAACCTCGACATGCTTGCCCGTGGCGACGTGCTGTGGTTGCAGGCGACCTACGCGGACGGCGCTCTCGGCTACGTCTTCACGAACGATAACTCGGACGGTCTCATCCAGACCCGCCAGGCTGTCGGCGTGGGCCTGCTGACCGCTCTCTATGCGGACGGTGTGCTGAACGCCGCCGGCACCGGCATCGTGAAGTCGAAGGCCTGGGGCATCCACGGTGGTTTCCGCCACTTCTGGACCCCGGCTCTCCGCTCCGCCATCTGGGGTAAGTACGTCAACATCGACTCCCCGGGTGCTGGTTCGCTCGCCGGTCAGGCTCTCAACGACATCCGCTTCTGGCAGGTTGGCGTGAACACCGTCTGGTCGCCGGTTCGTAACCTCGACCTCGGTGTCGAGGTGGTCTACTCGAACCTCCGCTCGCGCGACAGCGGCATCGGCACCACGCCGGCTGCCTCGATCGGCAACGCGACCGCCTGGTCCGGTATGTTCCGCGTCCAGCGCAACTTCTGATCGGGTCCGGTCTCAGACCGGTTCCAGTCTATAAAGACCCCGGCGGGCAACCGCCGGGGTTCTTTTTTGTTGGCGGCGTTCGCCGCTTCGTGCGTCGTCCGGACGACGACAGGGGCGGATGGCGGGTGCGTCGCCGATGTCGGTCATGTTTCTGCTTCGGCCAGTACGGCTGATTTTGCGCTGGCGGCGGCCCTTTCACCCGCTCCGCTGCGGGACAACCAAGCCGGTTGCGACTCCGGCACTTCTGTAAAAAGTTGTCGATTTTGCATAATCTTGTGACCAATCGATAATTGGGATTATGAACGAAGTGGTGCCGTTCTTTTTCCTTGCGTCGGACGGGACGTGACGGCATTCCGGAGGGGCAGTTGCGCCGGATTCGGCGCGCGGTGGCACGGGTCGTCGTCGACGGGGGCAGGGCATGGCGGATGCAGGTTTCGGGCGCTTCATGCGGCATTGGCCGCGCCTGATCGCGGCGGCGCTATGGGTTCTGGCGCTGACGCCGACGCCCGGTGCGGCCCAGACGGCCGAGGCTCCCGCTCCCTACCAGCTCTCTCTGGTGCGCGAGGGTGACCTCGTCGCCCTCGGTGGCTCCCTGCCGGACGAGGCGAGCCGCGAGGCGGTGCTCGGTGCCATTCGCGCCGTCTCCGCCGACATTGCGGTGATCGACATGACGGCGCTGGCGCCGGATGCGCCGCCCGGCTTTGCGCCGGCGGCGATCTGGGCTGCCGGTCTCTCCGCGCGCCTCAAACCCGGCTCCGTGCTTCTGTCGGGCACAGACATGACCGTGCTGGGTCGGCCCGACGGGCTGGCCGGACAGGCGGCTGTGACCGCCGCCCTCGGCCAACGTCCCGCCGGCTTCGCCCTGCTGCGCAGCGAGATCGCCGCGCCGCTCGTCAAACCTTTCGTGCTGACGCTCGAGCGAACGGCCGGCGGCCTGTCGCTGGGCGGCGTTGTCGCGAGCGGCGCGGAGAAGGGCGAACTTGCAGCCTTTGCCGGGTCACTTGGACTTGGACCCGTTTCGGACAGCCTCGTCGTCGCGGATGGCGCGCCACCGTCCACCGACCGGATGGCCGCGGCGCGGTTCGGGCTGACGCAGCTCGCGCGGATGACGACGGGAGCCGTGCGCCTGGAGGACGCGGCCCTGTCGCTCGAAGGGGAGGCGGCGGACCGCGCCGGCTTCGCGGCGGTGACGCTTGCCCTCAGGAGTAGCCCGCTGCCCGGCGGCGTGTCGCTCAAGGCATCGCGGCTCGAAGCGCCCGTCGTCACGCCCTATCGCTGGACGGCGGAGAAGTCGGCGTCGGGCCTGCGGCTGCAGGGCTATGTGCCGTCCGACGCTGACAGGGCGTCCATTGCCGCTGCGGCGGAGGCCCTGTTCGCGCCGCTCGGCGTCACCGACGAGCAGGTCGTGGCGCGCGGCGCGCCGGCCGGCTTCGAGACAGCCGCCATCGCCGCGATTGGGCAATTGGTCCTGCTCGACCGGGGCAGGGCGACGCTGTCGGATTCCGCACTGGCGATTGCCGGCGAGGTTGCGTCATCGACGGCCGCGGCTGCGGCGCGTGCGGCGATCGAGGGCTCGGTGCCCTTCGGCTTCACGGTCAGCCATACCATTGCCGCTCCCCTGCCGCCGGTGGCGGCCGTTCCTCCGCCGGCGCCTCCCGCCTGCCTCGCCACCATTGCGACCGAGATGGCGGCGGGCGGCGTCGTGTTCCAGTTCGGCCGCGAGGTCATCCGCCCGGAGAGCGTCGCAAGGCTCCGCCGCATCGCCGAGGCCATGAAGGCCTGCCCGTCGGTTCGGTTCTCGGTCGAGGGGCATACCGATTCCGACGGGATCGCCAGCCAGAACGTCGATCTCAGCCATCGGCGCGCGCAGGCCGTGGTCGCCATCCTGATCCGCCAGGGGATCGAGGCGGGGCGGCTGCTCTCGGAAGGGCATGGCGCGACGAAGCCGCTGGTGCCCAACGATTCGCCGGCCAACAAGGCGCGCAACCGCCGGATCGAGATCGTCGCGCGGTGAACCGGGCGTTCCCGCCGCCGAATTCGCGCAGCGCCGCCGCCGCTTCCGTTTGAAGCCGGCGCATCCATCCGCTAAAGGGACGCACGTTCGAATTTTTGGGCCCGCGCCTTGCGCCGCCTTCGAGACCCTTGAGGCTTCCATGCACCGCTATCGCTCCAAGACCTGCGGCGAGCTGCGTTCAACCCATGTCGGCGAGACCGTCCGGCTCTCCGGCTGGTGCCACCGCATCCGCGACCATGGCGGCATTCTCTTCGTCGACCTGCGCGACCACTACGGCATCACCCAGTGCCTTGCCGATCCGGATTCGCCGGCCTTCAAGGCGCTGGAAGCCTGCCGCGCCGAGTGGGTCATCCGCATCGACGGCAAGGTGAAGGCGCGCGACGAGGGGCTGAAGAACCCGAAGATCCCGACCGGCGACGTCGAGGTGTTCATCACCGAGCTTGAGGTGCTGGGCAAGGCGGACGAGCTGCCGCTGCAGGTCTTCGGCGACCAGGAGTACCCGGAGGAGACGCGCCTCAAGTACCGCTTCCTCGATCTGCGCCGCGACAAGCTGCACAAGAACATCATGACGCGCGGCGAGGTGGTGGATTCCATCCGCCGACGCATGAAGGGGCAGGGCTTCTTCGAGTTCCAGACGCCGATCCTCACCGCGTCCTCGCCAGAGGGCGCGCGAGACTTCCTCGTGCCGAGCCGCATTCATCCCGGCAAGTTCTACGCCCTGCCGCAGGCCCCGCAGCAGTACAAGCAGCTTATCATGATGAGCGGCTTCGACCGCTACTTCCAGATCGCGCCCTGCTTCCGCGACGAGGACCCGCGCGCCGACCGCCTGCCCGGCGAGTTCTACCAGCTCGACCTCGAGATGAGCTTCGTCGAGCAGGAGGACGTGTTCGCGGCGGTGGAGCCGGTCATCCGCGGCGTGTTCGAGGATTTCGCCGAGGGCAAGCCGGTGACGCAATCCTTCCCGCGCATTCCCTATGCCGAATCCATGCGCAAATACGGCTCCGACAAGCCGGATCTGCGCAATCCCCTCGTGATGCAGGACGTCTCGGAGCATTTCCGCGGCTCGGGCTTCAAGGTCTTCGCCCGCATGCTGGAGGACGCCAAGAACCAGGTCTGGGCGATCCCCGGACCGACGGGCGGTTCGCGCGCCTTCTGCGACCGCATGAACGCCTGGGCTCAAGGCGAGGGCCAGCCCGGCCTCGGCTACATCATGTGGCGGGAGGGCGGGGAGGGCGCCGGCCCGCTCGCCAACAACATCGGCCCGGAGCGCACCGAAGCCATCCGTCAGCAACTGGGCCTGAAGGCGGGCGATGCCGCCTTCTTCGTCGCCGGCGACCCCGAGAAGTTCGTCAAGTTCGCCGGCCTTGCCCGCGCGAAAGTGGGCGAGGAGCTGAACCTCATCGACAAGGACCGGTTCGAACTCGCCTGGATCGTCGATTTCCCCTTCTACGAGTGGAACGAGGACGAGAAGAAGGTCGACTTCTCGCACAATCCCTTCTCCATGCCGCAGGGCGGGCTCGAGGCGCTGAAGACGCAGGAGCCGCTGTCGATCAAGGCGTTCCAGTACGACATCACCTGCAACGGCTACGAGATCGCCTCCGGCGGCATCCGCAACCATCGCCCGGAGGCCATGGTCATGGCCTTCGAGCTCGCCGGCTATGATGAGGCGACCGTGATCGAGCGGTTCGGCGGCATGTATCGCGCCTTCCACTACGGCGCGCCGCCGCATGGCGGCATGGCGGCGGGCGTCGACCGTATCGTCATGCTGATCTGCGGCACCCAGAACCTGCGCGAGATCTCGCTGTTCCCGATGAACCAGCGCGCCGAGGACCTACTCATGGGCGCGCCGAACGAGGCGACGCCGAAGCAGTTGCGCGAGCTCTCCATCCGCATCGCCATCGACCCCAAGAAGCCGTGATGACGGCGGTGGGCGAGGGCGCCTTCGAGAGCCGCTTCGTCACGGCGCAGGATGGCCTCCGGCTCCATGCCCGGGTCTATGGCAGGCCGGTTGGGGGCCGGGTCCCGCTCGTCTGCCTGCCGGGCCTCTCCCGCAATTCCGGCGATTTCGACGGTCTGGCCCGGACACTCGCGCCCGAGCGACAGGTGATCGCCCTCGACTATCGCGGGCGCGGCCTCTCCGGCTGGGACGCCAACTGGCAGAACTACGCCCTGCCGGTGGAACTCGGCGACGCCCTGTCCGTGCTCGCCGAACTTGGCGTCGCCAGGGCGGTGTTCCTCGGCACGTCGCGCGGCGGCCTCCTCACCATGCTGGCTGGTATGGTCAGGTCCGATCTCCTCGCCGGGGCGATCCTCAACGACATCGGCCCGGTGATCGAGAATGTGGGCCTTGCGCGGATCAGGGCCTATCTCGACCGGCTGCGGGAGCCCGCCACCATCGACGAGGCGGTCGCGCTTCTGAAGGCCGCCGGGGCCGAGCGCTTTCCCGCACTGACCGACGCGGACTGGCGCGGCCAGGCGGAGAGCATCTGGACGGACAGGGACGGTGTCTTCGCGCCCGCCTTCGATCCGGCCCTGGCGAAGACGCTCGAGACCGCCGACCTCGACGCGCCCCTGCCGACGCTATGGCCGCAGTTCGACGGCCTCGGGGACGTGCCGCTCATGGTCATCCGCGGCGACCGTTCCGACATCCTGTCTGCGGACACGGTCGCGGCCATGGCGGAGCGCCGGCCGGACATGGAGGTCGTCACGGTTGTCGGGCAGGGCCATGCGCCGCTGCTCACCGACGAAGGGTCAATCGGGCGCATCGCGGACTTCGTGCGGCGGCGCGATGCGGCCTGATCCCTGGGGACTGTGCCCTTGCGCCGCCTTGGCAGTGCGATGGCGTCACACTAAGGTCCTCGTCCCGGGGGCAATCGCGACAGCGCAGCACAGTGAACATTCCAAATCTTCTGACGCTGCTGCGCATCCTTCTTGTGCCGGTCGTCGTCTGGGCGATCGCGCAGGGGCAGATGGGCATCGCGCTGGCGGCCTTCGTCATCGCCGGCGTGACGGACGCGGTGGACGGCTACATCGCCAAGCGGTTCGATCAGCAGACCGAACTCGGCGCCTATCTCGACCCGCTCGCCGACAAGACGCTGATCGTGTCGATCTACATCTCGCTGGCGATCTTCGGCTTCATCCCGCCGTGGGTGGCGATCCTGGTCGTCTCGCGCGACATCATGATCGTCGGCGCGGTCGTCCTGTCGACGCTGATCGAGCGGCCGCTGACGATCCAGCCCCTGCTGGTCTCCAAAGCCAATACGGTGGCGCAGATCGTCTTCGCCGCGCTTGTCCTGGCGGCCAAGGGGCTCAGCCTCGACCTCGACTGGGCGATCTTCATCGCCATGTGGGCGGTGGCGGTCCTCACCCTCGCCTCGGCCGGCGCCTATATGGTCGGGTGGGTGAGGCACATGTCGAACTGATCGCGCCCGCGCGCGACAGCCCCTTGCATGCTGGCTCCCGCATTGCGACCTTGGGACGCGCGGGTCCGCCCCGCGCCCGCCTTGAGAGGACTTGCCCTTGACGTTGCAGAGACAGGTCGGCTTCTGGATCGGCGGGCTCGCCGTGCTGGCGCTGTCGCTGTTCGTCCTGCGCGGCATCCTGCTGCCGTTCATCGCGGGCCTGGCGCTGGCCTATTTCCTCGATCCCATCGTCAGCCGGCTGGAATTGATCCGCGTTCCCCGCATCGTTGGCGCGCTGACGGTGATCGGCACCTTCGTCGTCGTCTTCGTGGTTCTGACCGTGCTGATCGTGCCGATCCTCGCCAACCAGCTGACCGCCTTCGTCACCCGCCTGCCGAGCTATGTGGTGCAACTCCAGGCGCTTGCCACCGAGCAGAACCGCGAATGGCTGCAGCGGGTTCTGGGCGACCGGCTGCCCGACGTGTCGCGGACGATCGGAGACATCGTCTCGCAATCGACGGGCTGGGCCGCCTCCTTCGTGCAGCAGAGCCTTTGGACGGGCGGCGCCACCTTCCTCTATCTCTTCGCGCTGGCGATCATCACGCCGGTGGTCGCCTTCTACCTGCTGAAGGACTGGCCGCGCATGATGGCCAAGATCGATTCCTGGCTGCCGCTGCAGCACCGCGAGACAATCCTCGGCCTGATGCGCGAGATGAATGTCGCCATGGCCGGCTTTGTGCGCGGGCAGGCGACCGTCTGCGTCGTGCTGATGATCTATTACGGCATGGCGCTGACCGGTGCGGGGCTCAATTTCGGCCTGCTGATCGGCCTGGGAACCGGCTTCCTGTCCTTCATCCCCTATGTCGGTTCGATCACCGGACTGACGCTGGCGCTCGGCGTCGCCATCGTCCAGTTCTGGCCGGACTGGACCATGGTCCTCATTATCCTTTCGATCTTCGGCATCGGCATCTTCTTCGAGTCCTACGTCCTCTATCCCAATCTTGTCGGCGAGTCGGTCGGCCTCCATCCGGTCTGGCTGATGTTCGCGCTGTTCTCCTTCGGCGCGCTGTTCGGCTTTGCCGGCCTCATGCTGGCGGTCCCCCTGGCCGCCTCCGTCGGGGTCTTGACCCGCTTCGCGATCCGGCAGTACCTCGCGAGCCCGCTGTATACGGGCGTGCCGCGGCCCCGGCCGCATGACGGTTCGGCGCGGCCGGAGATGTGAGATGGTTCCGAGTGCGACGCGATCCGGTCCGCGCCAGATGGCGCTGGATCTGGCGCTGCCTGAAAGTCTGTCCCGGGACGATTTCCTCGCCGCCCCCTGCAACGAGACGGCGCTGGGGCTGATCGAATCCTGGCCCGACTGGCCGTCCAAGGTGGTGGCGCTGGTGGGGCCGCCCGGCGCCGGCAAGAGCCATCTCGGCGCGATCTGGGCCGACATGGCCGGCGCCCGGCGCCTTGCCGCCCGTGATCTTGCCGGCTCCAATCCGGCCGAGGCGCTCGCCACCGGCGCCCTGCTTCTGGAAGACGCAGGCCCGCGGACGTCCGAAGTCGCCCTGTTCCACCTCCTCAACAGCGCCCGCGAAGAGGACGCCTTCGTGCTCATGACGGCCCGCGAGGCGCCAGTGTCCTGGGGCACCGGCCTGAGGGACCTCGCCTCGCGCCTGCGGGCGCTCCCGGTCGTTGCCGTCGCCGAGCCGGAGGACGGGCTGCTGCGCTCCGTCCTCGTCAAGCTCTTCGCCGACCGGCAACTGGTGGTCGACGCCGAGATTGTGGAGTTCCTCGCCCGGCGGATGGAACGCTCGCTGGATTCGGCGCGGCGGCTTGTCGCAGAACTCGATCGCGAAGCGCTGGAAACCGGGCGGCGGCTCACCCGTCCGCTCGCCTCGCAGGTCCTCGACCGCGTCATGCAGCCGACCCTGATCTGACCTGTCGGGGCGCCCGCCCTCTTTGACGGCCGTCACAGTGCCGTCATGATGGCAGGGGAAGGGTGGCGCGTTCCACCCGGCGAGGACATGATGACGACGCTCGACACGAAGAAGGATGCGGCCACGCGCGTGGCTGCCGACGCCAAGGGCCATGGCCGCAGCCAGGCTGCTGCGGCGGCCTCGGCGGTGCGCGTCGTCGCCCAGGAGGCGGCGGCCGCGATCAGCGATCTTCGCGATCGTCCGGAGCGCTTCATCAACCGCGAGCTGTCCTGGCTGCAGTTCAACCGGCGCGTGATGGAGGAGGCGTCCAACCGCAACCATCCTCTGCTCGAACAGCTCCGCTTCCTGTCGATCTCGGCGAACAATCTCGACGAGTTCTTCATGGTGCGCGTCGCCGGCCTGCGCGGGCAGGTGCTGCAGGGCGTCGGGACCGTCTCGCCGGACGGCCTGACCCCGGCCGAGCAGTTGTCGCGAATCTCCGAGGCCGTCGCCAGCCTTGCCTCCGACCAGCAGAAGCGCTGGCGCGAATTGCGCGAGGAGGTGCTGCACGAGGGCATCGTGCTGGTGGATGCTCCTGATGTCACCAAGGCCGAGCGCGCCTGGCTGGAGGACCATTTCCTTGGCCATGTCTTTCCGGTGCTGACGCCGCTGGCGATCGACCCGGCCCATCCCTTTCCCTTCATTCCCAACCTCGGCTTCACGGTCGCCCTGCAGTTGCAGCGCCAGAGCGACAGCCGACCGATGCGCGCGCTCATCCGCGTGCCCGCCAAGATCGACCGGTTCATCCGGCTGCCCGACCTCGCGGAGACCGGCGCCCGGCGCTTCGTCACACTGGAGCAGACGGTCGGCCTGTTCATCAACCGCCTGTTCCCCGGCTATGACGTGAAGGGGCAGGGCGCCTTCCGCGTCATCCGCGATAGCGACCTCGAGATCGAGGAAGAAGCCGAGGACCTCGTCCGCCATTTCGAGTCGGCGCTGAAGCGCCGCCGGCGCGGCTCGGTCATCCGGCTCGAGGCCGAGGCCTCCATGCCCGACGACCTCCGGCATTTCATCGCCGGGGCACTCGGCGTCGTCGACGACGAGATCTTCCGCGTCGAAGGCGTCCTCGCCCTCAATGAACTGGCCCAGCTCGTCTCGCTCGACCGTCCCGACCTGAAGTTCGTCCCCTATGCGCCGCGCTACCCCGAGCGCATCCGCGACCAGGGCGGCGACTGCTTCGCGGCCATCCGCCAGAAGGATCTGGTGGTGCATCACCCCTACGAGAGCTTCGACGTGGTGGTGCAGTTCCTCAACCAGGCCGCCCGCGACCCCAACGTCGTCGCCATCAAGCAGACGCTCTACCGCACCTCCTCGGACTCGCCGATCGTCAAGGCGCTGGCGGAAGCGGCCGAGGCCGGCAAGTCGGTGACCGCGCTGGTCGAACTGAAGGCGCGCTTCGACGAGGAGGCCAATATCCGCTGGGCGCGCGATCTGGAACGCGCTGGCGTTCAGGTGGTCTTCGGCTTCATCGAGCTCAAGACCCACGCCAAGCTGTCGATGGTCATCCGCCGCGAGGGCGAGAACCTCGTTACCTACTGCCACGTCGGGACGGGCAACTATCACCCGATCACGGCGCGCATCTACACCGACCTGTCCTATTTCACCGATGATGCGGTGATCGGACGCGATGTCGCGCGCACCTTCAACTTCATCACCGGCTATGCCGAGCCGCAGGAACTGGAGGCCATGGCCGTCTCCCCGCTCGGCCTGAAGAAGCGGTTGCTCGACCACGTCGCCGAAGAGATCGCCTTCGCCAAGGCCGGCAAGCCCGCCGCCATCTGGCTGAAGATGAACTCGCTCGTCGATCCCATGATCATCGACGCGCTCTATGATGCGAGCCAGGCCGGCGTGCGCATCGACCTCGTTGTGCGCGGCATCTGCTGCCTGAGGCCGGGCGTGCCCGGCCTGTCGGAGAACATCCACGCCAAATCGATCGTCGGGCGTTTCCTCGAGCACAGCCGCATCTACGCCTTCGGCGGCGGCCATGGACTGCCGCACGCGAAGGCCAAGGTCTACATCTCCTCAGCCGACCTGATGCCGCGCAATCTCGACCGGCGCGTCGAGGTTCTCTGCCCGCTGGTCAACCCGACGGTCCATGAGCAGGTGCTCGACCAGATCATGATCGCCAACCTGAAGGACAACCAGCAGAGCTGGCGTCTCTTGCCGGATGGGACCTCGACGCGTATCAAGCCGGCCGAAGGCGAAGAAGCCTTCAACGTGCACAAATACTTCATGACCAATCCGAGCCTGTCGGGACGTGGAAAATCGCTCAAGGAATCGTCTCCCCGCCGCTTCGCCGCCAGGGCCGAGCGGGCTGACGACTGATGCCTTCGAGATCGCCCCGGGCCGTCTCCAGCTCGGTCCGACGATCGGCGTCATCGACATCGGGTCGAATTCCGTGCGCCTCGTCGTCTATGAGGCGCTGACGCGCTCGCCGACCCCGATCTTCAACGAGAAGGCGCTGTGCGGCCTCGGCCGCAATGTGTTGACCTCGGGTCGTCTGGGCGACGAAGCCGTGGCGCGGGCGCTGGCCTCGATCCGCCGGTTCCGGGCGCTCTGCCGGCAATTGCGCGTCGGCGAACTGCATGTGCTGGCGACCGCCGCGGTGCGCGACGCGAAGAACGGCGGCGAGTTCATCGCGGCCTGCGAGGCGATCTGCGGCGTGCCGCTGAGACTGCTGTCGGGCCGCGAGGAGGCCTATTTCGCCGCCCTCGGCGTCGTCTCGGGCATGCACCAGCCCCACGGGATCGTCGGGGACCTCGGCGGCGGCTCGCTCGAACTGGTGGATCTCAAGGGCGGGAAGATCGGTGCCGGCGTGACACTGCCGCTCGGCGGCCTGGCGCTGCAGGACACCTCAGGGCAATCGGTGAAGAAGGCCGAGCGGATCGCCGCCAAGCTGGTCGGCAAGGTCGATCTCCTCAAGAAGGGCAAGGGCCTGACCTTCTATGCGGTCGGCGGCACCTGGCGATCGCTGGCCAGGCTCCACATGGCGCAGCGCGGCTATCCGCTCAACGTGATGCACGGCTATTCCCTGACCGGCAAGGAGATCGCCGACTTCTGCTATCTCGTCAGCCGCCAGCCGACGGATTCGATTTCGCGCATCGACGTCGTGGCGGAAAGCCGCCGTCCGCTGCTCGCCTACGGGGCCCTTGTCCTCGAGGCGGTGGTTCGCGCCGCGAAGGTCGACAAGGTGGTGCTGTCGGTGACCGGCGTGCGCGAGGGCCTGCTCTATTCCCTCCTCGACGATGAGGAGAGGGCGGCCGATCCGCTGATTTCGGCTGCCAGGGAGCTCTGCCTGCTGCGCTCCCGTTCGCCGCGCCATGGCGAGGAACTGATCGCCTGGACCGACCGGTTCATGGAGGTCACCCATCTGGAGGAATCGGCGGAGGAGCAACGGCTGCGCCATGCCGCCTGCCTGCTGGCCGATATCGGCTGGCGCGCCCATCCCGACTATCGCGGCGAGCAGAGCCTCAACATCATCGCCCACGCCAATTTCGTCGGGGTCGACCATCCGGGCCGCGCCTATCTGGCGCTGGCGAGCTTCTACCGCCACGAGGGCCTGCTCGACGAGTTCATGTCGCCGCGCATCCGCGAACTCGTCGGCGTCAGGCTGCTCGACCGCGCCCGCATCCTCGGCGCGGCGATGCGCGTCGCCTATCTGGTCTCCGCCGCCATGCCGGGCGCCCTGCCGCGGGCGCCGGTGGCGGTCGAGGACCGCCGCCTCGTCCTGACGCTGGCCGGCGACCTCGCCGGGCTTGCCGGCGAGCGCCTGTCCAACCGGCTGCGGGCGCTCGGCCGTCTCGTCGGGCGCGAGAGCGAGTTGCGCGTCATCCCTTGAGGGCGGCGGCCGCTGTCCGGGCTGCGGCCTTCGGCGGGGCAGGGCGCTCGGCCTTGCCGTGCAGCCGGTCGAAACGGGCGCGCGCCGCGTCCATCTCCTCGCGATGGGCGAAGGCCCAGTTGCCGAGAGCCTCGATCGGCACCATCAGCGAGCGGCCGAGCGCGGTCAACTCGTATTCGACCCGCGGCGGGATCGTCGGATAGACGGTCCGGGTCACCAGGCCGTCCCGCTCCAGCCCGCGCAGCGACAGGGTCAGCATCCGCTGCGAGATGGTGCCGATCTCGCGCCTGAGCTCGTTGAACCGTCGCGGGCCCTTCCGCCCCAGCATGCGGACGATGAGCACCACCCACTTGTCGCCGATGCGTGCCAGAACCGGTTTCACCGCCGCGCAATCCTCGGGGCGGTCGTGCGTGTCGGTCACATCCATGTGCCCTGCTTCCTTCCGCGTGCCTTCTTGCGCGATGCAGCGCAAGTTACCAGACTATCCTCGGTTACAAAGAGTAACTACCAATCACGCGCTGCGGAAGCCCCACGGCGGCGCCGCACAGGAGACAACCATGAGCCTCAAGCTCCACACCATCATCACCAGCACGCGCCCCGGCCGCGTCGGCCCGCAGGTCGGCAAGTGGTTCAACGACTACGCCGTCGCGCATGGCGGCTTCACCGCCGAACTCATCGACCTCGCAAGCTTCAAGCTGCCGGTCTTCGACGAGCCGAACCATCCGCGCATGGCCAAATACGAGAAGGATCATACCAAGGCCTGGTCGGAGAGCGTCAAGGCAGCCGACGCCTTCGTCTTCGTCACGCCCGAGTACAATTACGGCGTCTCGCCGGCGCTCTACAACGCGCTGACGTTCCTGGCGCAGGAATGGGCCTACAAGCCGGTGGCCTTCGCTGCCTATGGCGGCGTGTCCGGCGGCCTGCGCGCCGTGCAGCACATCAAGCCGATCCTCACCACCCTCAAGATGATGCCCATTCCGGAGGCGGTCGCCGTTCCCGGCTTCGGGTCCTTCCTCGGCCCCGACGCAGCCTTCAAGCCGAACGATCTCATCGAGACGAGCGCCAAGCAGGTGCTCGACGAACTGGTGAAGTGGGCGGGTGCGCTGAAGCCGCTGCGGGGCTGATCCCCGTCTTTCGGCAGGCAATTTGCATGGATGGTGGCGGCTCCGGAACCCTGTTCCGGGGTCGTCATCCCATTAGCTGAGTGGACGGGTGAGGGGCCTTGGCTCTAGAACCCATCCGATCTCCCCCTTGCTGCGTGCCGCCTGAAAGACTTTCCCGCATGTTCAAGAAGATCCTGATCGCCAATCGCGGCGAGATCGCCTGCCGCGTGATCAAGACCGCGAGGAAGATGGGCATCAAGACGGTCGCCGTCTATTCCGACGCCGACCGCGACGCCATGCATGTGGAGATGGCCGACGAGGCCGTCCATATCGGCCCGCCGGCCGCTGCCGAGAGCTATCTCGTCATCGACAAGATCATTGCCGCCTGCAAAGAGACCGGCGCCGAGGCCGTCCATCCCGGCTACGGCTTCCTGTCCGAGCGCGAGGCCTTCGCCCAGGCCCTGAAGGACAACGGCATCGTCTTCATCGGCCCCAACCCGCACGCCATCGCGGCGATGGGCGACAAGATCGAATCGAAGAAGGCGGCGGCGGCCGCGCATGTCTCCACCGTGCCCGGTTTCCTCGGCGTGATCGAGGACGCGGCGCACGCCACCCGCATCGCCGATGAGATCGGCTATCCCGTGATGATCAAGGCCTCCGCCGGCGGCGGCGGCAAGGGCATGCGCATCGCCAACTCCGCCTCGGAAGTCGCCGAGGGCTTCCAGTTGGCCAAGTCCGAGGCGAAATCCTCCTTCGGCGACGACCGTGTCTTCGTCGAGAAGTTCATCGTCAATCCGCGCCACATCGAGATCCAGGTGCTGGGCGACAAGCACGGCAACGTCATCTATCTCGGCGAGCGCGAGTGCTCGATCCAGCGCCGCAACCAGAAGGTCATCGAGGAGGCGCCCTCGCCGCTGCTCGACGAGGCCACCCGCCGCGCCATGGGCGAGCAGGCGGTCGCGCTCGCAAAGGCCGTGAACTACGATTCCGCCGGCACGGTCGAGTTCGTCGCCGGCCAGGACAAGTCCTTCTACTTCCTCGAGATGAACACCCGCCTGCAGGTCGAGCATCCGGTAACCGAGATGATCACCGGCATCGACCTCGTCGAGCAGATGATCCGCGTGGCGGCCGGCGAGCCGCTCGCGCTCACCCAGGACAAGGTGAAGCTGAACGGCTGGGCGGTCGAGAGCCGCATCTACGCCGAGGACCCCTATCGCAACTTCCTGCCCTCCATCGGCCGCCTGGTGACCTACCGGCCGCCGGCAGAGGGGCCGGTCGGCGAGGCGGTGGTGCGCAACGACACCGGCGTTTTCGAGGGTGGCGAGATCTCGCTCTACTACGATCCGATGATCGCCAAGCTGGTCACCTGGGCGCCGACGCGCGCCAAGGCCATCGCGGCGCAGGCGGATGCCCTCGACGCCTTTGCCATCGAGGGCATCCAGCACAACATTCCCTTCCTTTCGGCCCTGATGCAGCATCCGCGCTGGCAGTCCGGCAATCTCTCGACCGGCTTCATCGCCGAGGAATATCCCGAGGGCTTCAAGGCCCGCCTGCCAGAGGGGGAGGCCGCCGGCGTGATGGCCTCCGTCGCCGCCTTCATCGACCACCTCCACAACGTCCGCAAACGCAAGATCTCCGGCCAGATGCACCAGGGGCACCGGGTCGCCTTCGACCGCGAGCGGGTCGTGCTGATGGCCGGCACGCGCCATGACGCCGAGGTCATCGACGAGGGCGGCAAGATCGCCGTGCGCCTGTTCGACGGACCCGACGGCGCCGAGACCGCGACCCATACGGTCGTCTCGGCCTGGCTGCCGGGCCAGCCGGTCTTCACCGGACAGGTCGACGGCCACACCGTGAACCTGCTCGTCCGCACGGTGCCCAATGGCGTCACGCTCGCCTATCGCGGCATCGCGACCACGGTTCACGTCTATACCCGCCGCGAGGCGGAACTCGCCGCGCTGATGCCGGTGAAGGTCGCCGCCGATACGGGCAAGAAACTGACCTGCCCGATGCCGGGCCTCGTCAAGTCGATCGCGGTTGTGGTCGGCCAGGAGGTGAAGGCCGGCGAGGCGCTCTGCGTCGTCGAGGCGATGAAGATGGAAAACGTGCTGCGCGCCGAGCGCGACGGCAAGGTCAAGTCCATCGCCGCCAAGGCCGGCGACAGCCTCGCCGTGGACGCCGTCATCATGGAGTTCGCGTGAGGCTGCCGGCGGGCGTTGTTTGAGCCTTGCGGCGAGAAGAACGCTCTGCTATTCAGCCGCCTCGCCGGGGCAACCCGGCACTGCGGTCGTGGCGGAACTGGTAGACGCGCTACCTTGAGGTGGTAGTTCTTAACCGAGTGGAGGTTCGAGTCCTCTCGACCGCACCAAATTCGAAGCCCCGGAGGACGAAGGTCCACCGGGGCTTTTTGCTGCGTGGCGCAGGGTCAGGGCACGAAGGGCTTGTCCCTCGGCCGGAGGCGCCCTTGGGCGCCCCCGGGAACAGGGGTCATGTCAGACGGCCGATTTCGCCGCAGCCGGGCGTCGTAGAGCCTGCCGGACCGTCGCGTAGAGCGCCCAGACGACGAGGAGCAAGGCCAGCGTCAGCAGCGTGGCGCTGATCGGCCGGTCGAAGAGGCTCAGGTAGTCACCTCTCGCCATCAGCATGGCGCGCCGGAAGTTCTCCTCGATCATCGGCCCCAGAACAAAGCCGATCAGCAGGGGCGCCGGCTCGAACCCGAGCACCCGCATCGCATAGCCGATGAGGCCGAATCCGAGCGCCATATAGACGTCGAAGACGCTGTTGTTGACGCTGTAGACCCCGATGCAGATCAGCACCAGGATGGCAGGGTAGAGCAGGTGGTAGGGCACGGTGAGGATCCGCACCCACAGCCCGATCAGCGGCACGTTCAGGACCACCAGAAGCACGTTGCCGATCCAGAAGCTCGCGACGAGGCCCCAGAACAGTTCGGGCCGGTTCGTCATCAGCATGGGGCCGGGCGTGATGCCGTGGATCATCAGGGCGCCGAGCATCAGCGCCATCGTGGCGGCGCCGGGAATGCCCATGGTCAGGGTCGGAATGAACGCGGTCTGCGCGGCTGCATTGTTGGCGGCCTCCGGCCCCATGATCCCTTCGATCGCCCCCTTGCCGAACCGCTCGGGCGTTCGCGAGACCTTCTTCTCCACCACATAGCTCATGAAGGCGGCGATGGTCTGGCCGGTGCCGGGCAGGGTGCCGAACAGGGAGCCGATCGCGGCGCCGCGCGCCATCGGCATGATGGACCGCTTCATCTCGCCGGGTCTCGGCAGCATGGACCGGAAGGTGATCCGCGTGTGGGGGCGCTGCTGGCTGCCTTTGATCGATGCGATGATTTCGGAAATGCCGAAGAGACCCATCGCCAGGGCGATGATGCTGACGCCGTCGAACAGGTTGTGGAAGCCCATGGTGAAGCGGTCGGCCCCGGTTTCCAGATCGGCGCCGATGCAGCCGATGAGGACGCCGAGCACCACCATGATGATGCCCTTCACGGGCGAGCCCTGGCTGATGGCGCTGGCCGCGAGAAGTCCGAATAACATGACGGCGAAATAGTCCGCCGCCCCGAAGGCCAGCGCGACCTTCGAGAGAAGCGGCGCAAACCCCATCAGCAGGATGATGCCGACGCTGCCGCCGACGAAGGAGGCAACTGTCGTCATCAACAGCGCCTCGCCGGCGCGCCCCTGCTGCGACATCGGATAGCCGTCGAGGCAGGTCACCGCCGCGGAAGGCGTGCCCGGGAGGTTGAGCAGGATGGAGGCGATCGAGCCGCCATATTCGGCGCCGTAGTAGACGCCCGCGAGCATGACGAGCGCCGCCGTGGGCGACAGGTAGAAGGTCACCGGCAGGAGCATGGAGACGGCGGCAAGCGCGCCGATGCCCGGCAGAACGCCAATGAAGGTCCCGAGAAAGACCCCCAGGAAGCAATAGAGCAGGTTTTCGGGAGAGAAGGCGGTCTGGAAACCCAGCGCCATATTGGCCAGCAGATCCATGTCAGTACCACTTGAGGGGCTGCATGGGCATGCCGAGCAGCTTGATGAACAGGACATAGGCCCCCACGCACAGACCCGCGGCCAGAAGCAGCGTCGGCACGGGGCGGGAGCGGCGGTCGGCCAGCGAGGCGATCGCGACGGTGGCGAAGATGGCCGGCATGAGGCCGAGGAAATCCATCACGATGGCGAAGGTCAGGATGGACGCGCCGACGCTCAGCAGCGGCCGCCAGGACACCTCGGGTGCATCGCCCGGGCGGACGAGGGATGAAACGACGATGATCAGCGACAGGCCGATCATCGCTCCCGATGCCAGCATTGGATAATAGCCCGGGCCCATGGCCGTACTCGTGCCGACCTGGAGCTGGAGCGACCGGACCAGAAACCAGACACCAAGAGCAAACAGGAGGGCGCCTCCGATGAGGTCGCGCAGGTCAATTCGCAGCACGTGGAGAGCCTCCCCTAAAGGGTGATGTTCTTGTGTGATGGGGATGGGGGAACCAATGCAACGATCCATGCCCATCGTGTTCATAGGCGATGCCGGCGATTGCTGGCAAGCAAGGCGCGAATTCGTCAGTATAAGACTATAAAGTGAATTGTGATAATATTGCCGTATTAGTCAATTGTGTTGTGTTACACGTAAATTTCTCGAAACGAATATACCGTTACGGTAACTAGACAATAGAGATGCGATCAGATTGCAACGCGCTTTGGCGAGGGGGGCGCGCTTTTGCCGCATGCAGGGCTTGCCCGCGACACACGCTCCCGCCGGGCCTGCGACACTGCAGTCGGTGCATCCATCGTATCGCTGACCGATAATGATGTGTCGGCATTGGACACCAGTCTTGCCAACTTCGCATGTCTGACGAGAAGAAACTTCCATACGCTTCGTGTGGAAAGGCGGCCCCGTCGTCGGGGAGGTGCCGTCCGCAATTCCCTATGCCCGACCAGATCGAGGGAGCTTTTCCATGCGCATCACCCGTAGGCAGGGCCTTGTCGCAGCCGCCGCGATCCTGGCGGCCCCGAGGGCCACGTTCGGCCAGTCGCGCGACCGGCCGCTGCGTTTCGTCGTCAATGTCGGTCTGCAGAACCTCGACCCGATCGCCAGCCCGTCCTTCGTGACGCGCAACTTCGGCTATCTCGTCTTCGACACGCTGGTCTCGCTCGACGGCAAGGGCGAGTACAAGCCGCAGATGCTGGAGGGCTGGGAGATCAGCGCCGACCGCCTGACCTGGAAGTTCAAGCTGCGCAGCGGCCTTGCCTTCCACGACGGCAACAAGGTGACGTCGGAGGATGTCATCGCCTCGCTGAAGCGCTGGGGCAACCGCGACTCCATCGGCCGTCGCCTGATGGCGGCCACCGGCGAGCTGACGGCTGACGGTCCGGATGCCTTCACGCTGAAGCTGAAACGGCCCTTCGGCGGCGTGCTTGAGGCGCTCGGCAAGCCGTCGGTTCATGTGCCGATGATCATGCCGGCACGCATCGCCAACGCCACCCCGCCAACGCAGCAGGTCTCCGAGATCATCGGCTCCGGTCCTTATGTCTTCCAGCGCAGCGAATGGGTGCCGGGCGACCGCGCTTCCTTCCGCAAGTTCGACAAGTATGTGCCGCGCAGCGAGGCGGCCGACGGCCTCGCCGGCGGCAAGATCGCCAAGATCGAGCGCGTCGAGATGCTGACCATGCCGGACATCGCGCTGCGCTATGCCGCGCTGACGCGCGGCGAGGTCGACTATCTCGAATATGCGCCGGTGGATCTCATTCCGCGCATGCGTCGCGACCGCAACCTCACCTTCGCCCAGGCGAGCGGCCGCGCCAACCTCATGTATGCGGTCTCGATCAACCACTTCCAGGCGCCAATGGACAACGTGCTCGTCCGCCGGGCCATCCAGCAGTGCCTCGACCGCGGTGAGGTGCTGGCCGGCGCCGGCTTCGGCGGCGATCTCGGCAAGCCCGACTGCACCTCCATGTTCATGTGCGGCGCGCCGTTCGAGAACACGGGCGGCAGCGGCAGCATCGCCAATCCGAGCATCGACAAGGCCAAGGCCCTGCTGGCCGAGGCCGGCTACAAGAACGAGAAGATCGTCGTCCTGCATCCGCTCGACAGCCCGCTGCTCAATCCCTTCGGCGCGGTGCTGATCGACCGGATGAAGCGCGCCGGGTTCAATGTCGATGTCCAGGGGCTTGAATGGTCGGCCATCGCCCAGCGCTGGGTGCAGAAGAACCCGCTGGAGCAGGGCGGATGGAGCGTCATCCCGGTGGTCTACACCGGTTTCGACATGTCCGATCCGCTGTCCAACCTCGGCGTCGGCTTCAACTGCACCGGCAACCAGCCCTGGGGCTATTGCGTGCAGCCGATGGTGCCGGCGATCGAGCGCTTCGAGGCGGAGAGCGATCCGGCCAAGCGCAAGGTGATCGCCGAGGAGATCCAGAAGTTCGCGCTGGAAAACGCGACCTTCCCCATCGCCGGCCAGTTCCAGAGCCCGGCGGTGTGGCGCAGCGAGCTCGAGGGCGTCATCGACTTCGGCTTCCCGGTGATCTGGAACATCGAGCGCAAGGCCTGATTGGGGCGCGTCCTTGCGGGGGAGGCGGCTTCGGTCGCCTCCACCCGACCACCGTCTCAGGCCGGCACGATGTGGACGATGCGGTAGCCGTCGCTCGCCATCGCATGCAGCAGGTCCGGCAGCATCGCCGCAGTCTGCGGGCGGGTGTCGTGAAACAGCAGGATGCCGCCGCGCGTCTGGCGTAGCCGTCGCGTGACCAGCGCCAGTTGGGCGTCGGGCGCCATATCGTTCCAGTCGCTCGCCCACAGGTCGCAGCCGAAGACGCCGATGCCGCGGGCGGCGAGCGCCTGGTTCAGCGCAGCGGAATCGCCGAAGCCCGGATAGCGGAAGAACGGCGTGCGGGGCCGGCCGGCATAGCGGCCATAGAGCGCGCGATCGACGGCGGCGAAGCCCGCCTCCATGTCGGCTTCGGCCTCGGCTTGTGGAAGCTGCGCCAGCGTCATCGGATGGGTCATCGAGTGATGACCGACCGTATGGCCCGCCGCGAGCACCCGGCGTGCGAGGGCAGGGTGGGCCGCGGCCTGGCGCCCGATCATGAAGAAGGTCGCCCGCACGCAGTTCTCGGCGAGGGTCGTGAGGATGGGTTCCGTGGTGCCGGGATGCGGTCCGTCGTCGAAAGTCAGCACCACCTCGCCGGGGCTGAGCGGCAGGGTACGCGGGTAGCTCTTGCGGCCGACGCGCAGGCCGTTGCCTGTCGCCACGGGCAGGACCCGCGCCGTGCCGAGGCGGCCCCCGCCACATGTCGCGGCGAGGGCCGGGGCAGCGAGCAGCGGCATGGCGAGCGCGCCGAGAAGGGTTCGACGGGTCGCAGTGCAGGCACGTTTCATCGTCGCGTCATCCTGTGCTTGCCAAACGCGGGCGGCGCATCCAAGAACGGTGCATCCCCACCCAAGTTCATCCCCTCGCTCCGGGAGGCATCCATGGCCGAAACCACGTCGCCTGCCGCCATGGCGGAAGAATGGCGCGACCGGGACTGGCGCGACGAGGATGGCGAGCTTCTTCCCGCCGTCCTGAAGGTCGTGCTGGCGGCTCTCGCGGTCAATGACGCCGGCAGCCTGAAGGCCCTCGTCTCGGCCGCGCACGAGGCCGACGTCGGCGCGGTGCTGTCGCAGCTCAAGTCCGACGATCGCGGCAAGCTCATCGAGCTCCTGGGCTCCGATTTTGACTTCACCGCCCTGACAGAAGTCGACGAGACGATTCGTGTCGAGATTCTCGAGGACATGGCCCCCGAACAGGTGGCCGAGGGCATCGCCGACCTCGAGACCGACGACGCCGTCTCCATTCTCGAGGGCCTCGACGACGACGACCGGTCGCAGATCCTGGACAGGCTGGCGCCCGGCGACAGCTTCGCCCTGCGCCGGGCCTTCGACTATCCGGTGGGGTCGGCCGGCCGCCTGATGAAGGACGAGTTCATCGCCGTGCCGCCGTTCTGGACGGTCGGGCAGGTGATCGACCATCTGCGCGAATCCGCCGATCTGCCCGACGACTTCACTGAAATCTTCGTCATCGATCCGGCGTTCCACCTGCAGGGGCACATCCGTCTCGACCGCTTGCTGCGCACCAAGCGGCCGGTGACCGTCACCGATATCCTCGAGGAGGAGATGCACACGGTCGGCGCCTCCGAGGACCAGGAGGATGTGGCGCTGCTCTTCGAGCGCTACAACCTGCTCTCGGCGCCCGTGGTGGACGAGGCCAATCGCCTCGTCGGCGTGCTGACCGTCGACGACATCGTCGACGTCATCGAGGAGGAGGCTGACGAGGACATCAAAGCGCTCGGCGGCGTCAAGGCGGACGAGGAGATCTCCGACAGCGTCTGGACCACCGCCAAGAGCCGTTTCCGCTGGCTGCTGATCAATCTCGTCACGGCCTTCCTGGCGACCACCGTGCTGAAATCCTTCGAGCACCAGCTCGAGGCCATGGTCGCGCTCGCCATCCTCGCGCCCATCGTGGCGAGCCAGGGCGGCAGCGCCGCGACGCAGACGATGACGGTGGCCGTGCGTGCGCTCGCAACCCGCGAACTCGGGCCCCGCAATGCCTGGCGTATCGTCCGCCGCGAGGCGATGGTCGGTCTTCTCAACGGCATCGGATTTGCGGTCATCACCGGCACGGTGGCCAGCTTCTGGTTCACCAATGTAGGCATCGGTGCGGTGATCGGGCTCGCCCTGATCTGCAACCTCATGGCGGGATCGCTGGGCGGCGTCCTGGTGCCCCTGGCCCTCGACCGGATGAAGATCGATCCGGCGATCTCGTCCGGTCCTTTCGTCACCACGGTGACGGATGTCATCGGGTTCTTCAGCTTCCTGACCATTGCGACATGGTGGTTCAGGCTGTGAGCGGCATGGCATTCAAGTGTTGGTAACCCCGCCAGGATATCCATCAGCTAGCCGGCTGATGATCGCGCGTCGTCGCGGATCGCTCCCGCGCGCCATCATGCCGCACCGCAAAACCTTATCTTAAGCGTCACCGGCTAGCGTCCCACCGGCAGATCATCCGCCTCATCGGGGAACGCGAATGTCGATGTCGGTGAAGCGTCGCGCGGACGCGGCGTTGAGCGGCCATGTCTGGGCGGTCGGCATCGCCATTGCCGCGACCGGAGGTCTGGCAGCGCTGCTCGGGTCGATCGCCTGGTATCCGGCGCGCCTCGTGTGGGGGGCGGACGGGTCGTGGGTCAGCCAGCTTGCGGTCGCCTCCGTTATCACCGCGGTCCTGGCCCTCGCCCTGCTCGCGCGGTTGCGGCTGGCGCAGCGCGACGTGATCGCCGGAGCGCGTTTCCTGCTGCCACCCGGAATGGACAGCCTGACCGGGCTGGCGAACCGCGCCGCCTTCGGGCGGTCCTTCGACGACGCCCTGGCCGACATCGGCCGCAAGGGAGGCGTTACCCTCCTGCTTCTTGACCTCGACCTCTTCAAGGAGATCAACGACACTTACGGCCATCATGCGGGTGACACGGTGCTGGCGGAAGTGGCGCGCCGGCTCGTGAGCGTGTGCGGCCCGGAGGCTGTCGTCGGCCGTCTGGGCGGTGACGAATTCGCCATTCTGATCCAGGGGGCCCCCGCGGCCACCGATATTGCCGCCGCCTGCCGCATGATCATCGCGTCGATCCGCAAGCCGATCATCTGCGACGGCAACACCTTCGGCGTCGGCGTCTCCATCGGGTTCCTGTCCTCGGAAGAGCGCGGGGTTAGCCGCGATGACCTCATGCGGCGCGCCGACCGGGCGCTCTATGCGGCCAAGGCCAGCGGCAAGAGCTGCGCCGTGGCCTTTCATCCCGACATGGACCGGGACGAATCCCACCGTCGCTACCTCGAGCGGGAACTTCGCGGCGGCATCATCAACGGCGAGATCGACATCGACCTGCAGCCGATCTTTTCCGCCGATGGCCGCCAGATCGAAGGCGCGGAAGCTCTGGCGCGATGGAACCATAGCTATCGCGGCAGGATCATGCCGTCCGAGTTCATTGCGCTGGCGGAGAGCTGCGGGCTCATTCACCAACTGGGTTCCGCGATCCTCCTCAAGGCCTGCCGGGCGGCGGCCCGGTGGGACGGTCCCTTCGTTTCGGTCAATGTCTCGCCGATCCAGATGCGGAGACCGGAATTCGTCGCCGATCTGAAGGCGGTGCTCCAGGAAACCGGGCTTCCTGCCGAACGCCTGACTCTGGAGATTACCGAAGGGGTCATGATCGATGATGCGGAGCACGCTCTCAGGTTGACGCGGGAAATCCGCGCGCTCGGCGTCAAGATCGCGCTCGACGACTTCGGAACAGGGTTCTCCTCGCTCAGCTACCTGCGCAAGTTCGGTCTCGATGCGCTGAAGGTCGATCGCAGTTTCGTTGCCGACCTCGATAGCGGAGCCGAGGCCGCGGCGATCCTCCACTGCGTCGTCAACCTCGGACGCGCCCTGGGGCTCACGGTCGTCGCGGAAGGCGTGGAGACTGCAGAACACGCCCGATTCCTGCGGGCGGCCGGCTGTCACCGCATGCAGGGCTACCACTTCAGCGAACCCCTCGGCCTGCAGGCCTTCGAGGCGCGCTTCGGCCTCGACGGCAAGGCGCATGGAATGAGGGCCTTGCGCAGCGCCGTGGCATGACCTCAGGGGTTATCGCGCCCGTCGACGCGCCACGTCAGACTGCCTCGCACCGATCGGAGAGCGAGGAGTTCGCCATGACCGCCTATGCCGTAGCCCACCTGTCGTCCGTCACCATGGGACCGGCCATCGTTGCCTATCTCGAAGCGATCGATGGGACACTCGCCCCCTTCGGCGGGCGCTTCATCATCCATGGCGGCCGTCCAGAGGTTCTCGAAGGCCCCTGGTCGGGGGACCTCATCGCTATCGCCTTTGGCGATCGCGACAGTGCCGCGGCCTGGTACCGCTCGCCGGCCTATCAGGCGATCCTGCCCCTGCGCCGCGACCATTCGGTGGGCGCGTGCTTCCTGATCGACGGTGTCGACGACACCCACCGCGCAACCGATATCCTCGTGCAAGCCGGGGGATGAGGCGTCTGTCCGGCGCTTTGTGTCCTCGACAGCACCGCCGGCGTCGGGCAGGGTCGCGCCTTCATTCTGCCCTCCACGGACCCCTGCCATGACCGACGTCCTGCCCCTCGATCCCGCCATCAAGTCCAGGCTCGAGGCCATCACCACCGCGACACTGACGACGGTGTTGCTCAAGAAGGGTCTGCGGAAGATCTGGATGGCTGGTACGCAGCCGTTCTCGCATGCCGGCAAGCGCACGGTCGGGCGGGCGTTCACGCTGCGCTTCGTGCCCGCGCGCGAGGACCTGGCGACGCCGGCGAGCTGGTCCCACCCGATCTCCACCCGAGGCGCCATCGAGGCGATGCCGGAGGGCGTGATCGCCGTGGTCGACGCCATGGGCTCGAAGGAGGCCGGCATCTTCGGCGACATCCTGTGCGCCCGCATGGCCAAGCGCGGGGTCGCCGCTCTCGTCACCGATGGCGTCGTGCGTGACGCCGACGGCGTGCGCGGCACCGGCCTGCCGGTCTGGTGCTCGGGCGCCGCGGCGCCGGCCTCCGTCGCAGCCCTGACCTTCATCAACTGGCAGGAGCCGATCGGCTGCGGCGGCGTCGCCGTCTTCCCGAACGACATCGTCGTCTGCGACGGCGACGGCGCCGTGCTGATCCCGCAGGACCTGGTCGAGGCGGTTCTGGACGCCGCCGAGGCGCAGGAGCACCTTGAGGGCTGGCTGATGGGCGAGATCGAGAAGGGCGTGCCGCTGCCCGGCCTCTATCCGCCGAACGCCGAGACCAAGGCCCGTTACGAAACCGAAACCGGCCGTAAAGCATAAGGATGGAAGCGGCTGCCATTTCGCAGCCGCAATCCTTGGCCACATCGGTGACGATGACGCGACGCTCCATCTCCCTCTCCGCCATGGTCCTGATGGGGTTCGCCCTCGCCGGGTGCGGCAGCGTGCCGACCGCCGACATCAGTGCGCCGCAGACGGGCGACCATCCCTTCCCGACGCTGACCCACACCGTGGGCCACCACGTCCACCCGGTGCACGGCATCGATGTGTCCAAGTACCAGGGGCAGATCGACTGGGAGCAGGTGAGGGCGGCCGGCGTTGCCTTCGCCTTCATCAAGGCCACTGAAGGCGGCGACCGGCTCGACAGCCGCTTCCGCGAGAACTGGGAAGCCTCGCGCCGGGCCGGCGTGCCGCGCGGCGCCTATCACTTCACCTACTGGTGCCGGCCGATGGCCGACCAGATCGCCTGGTTCAAGCGCAACGTCCCCGTCGAGCCGGATGCTCTGCCGCCGGTGCTGGACGTCGAATGGAATTTCCAGTCGCCGACCTGCCCGCGCCGCGTTCCCGTGGCGCTGGCGCAGGCGAAGATGCGCGAGTTCCTGCACGCCATGGAGCGGCACTACGGCAAGAAGCCGATCATCTATGCCGACATCAAGTTCCACCGCGAGGTCCTCGCCGGCAACGAGTTCGCCGAATACCCGTTCTGGGTCCGCTCGGTGGCGGCTGTGCCGCACGAGCGCTATCCGGGCCGGCGCTGGGCCTTCTGGCAGATCACCGCGACGGGCCGCGTCGCCGGCATCAATACGCCGGTGGACCGCAATGTCTTCGCCGGCACGCGCCAGCAGTGGCAGCAGATCGCCCAGACCGGCTTTCGTCATCGCGGCCAGCCGGTGACGGCGGTGGCCTCCGCCGCGCCGGCCGCGCCCGCTCCTGCTCAGGCCGGCGTGCCGTCGCAGGCTCTCGCACTCGCCGCCGCCGAGACGACCCCGACGCAGGTGCCGACCGCGACCACCAGCGTGCCCGCCGCGGCGGTTCCGCCGGCCGACACGCCGGCCATGACCTCGGCGCCGCTGCCGGCGTCGCGTCCGCGGTTCTGAACGGGTTTCGACTTTGGCATGGGCGCCTTCCAGGGGCGTCCAGGAGTTCCCTGCATTGCCGCCGGAGGCGGTCGGGCATGGCCGGCAGATTCGGCGACAAAGAAAAAGACCGCCCGAATGGGCGGCCTTTCCTGCCTGCAACCGAGCGGCTTCAGTAGCGGGCGACGACGGCCGAGGGCCCCGTCGAGAAGCGGTAGTTGAAGCCCACCATGCCGAGATGGACACGGGTCGCCATGGGCGAGTCGTTGTTGATGACGATGGTGTTGCCCTTTGAGCCGAGGTCCGTGTAGCGGTACTCGGCGAACAGCGACCAGTTCGAAGCAAAGCGGTATTCCGCGCCGACACCGGCCGTCCAGCCAACCATGGTCCGGTTGACGGCGAAGGAGCCGCCGTTCAGGCCGCTGATGTCGAGGAAGGCATAACGGCGCTGGCCGATGGCCAGGCCAGCGGTGCCGTAGAGAAGAAGATCGGGTGTCGCCAGGAAGCCGATGCGGCCGCGGACGCTCCCCATCGTCCGGAGCCAGGTCTCCTGTTCAGAGCCGAGCCCGGTATTGGTCCGCAATCCGATGTTGCCGAACGATACATCGGCGACAACGCCGGCAACAAGGCGATCGACCTGCCAGTCGAAGCCGGCCTGCACACCCCCGAACACGCCTTTGCCGCCGAGCTGCAGGATCCCGCCGGCGCCATTGACCCATCCGAGCGGGTTGGCGACGTTCCAGCCGCCACCATAGCCGACGTGCCCACCGGCATAGAACCCGGTCCAGGACGGAGCGGTCGCGACGATCGCCGCTGCTACCGGTCCCCTGGCGACGCCCAAATCCGCCGCATGCGCTGCCCCTGCCATTGCAATTGCGGCAATGCCGCCAAAGAGAATCGACTTCATGTGCTGTGTTTGCCCTTGCGAATGCGCGGCAGACAAGACCCACCTCAGGTTTCTGAATTGTGTCGGGAATGGGGCGACGGCGCCGTTCTCATGCGATGTTGTATGTCCGCAACAGCGCATATGGCTTCAGGCTTCCCGTCGCGGCGCAGGCGATGGGGACCGTTCAGACCCATCGCCTGACGCGGGCTGCATAGGCCTGCCACTGTTCCCCGAAACGGGCGGCGAGATGCGCTTCCTCGCGGACGATGGCGAAATGCGTCATGGCGAGGAGGAAGACCACGCCCGCAACCCAATAGGCCAGCGAGCCCTCGACGCCGCCGAGGCCGGCTATGAGCAGAAGCTCTCCCAGATAGATCGGATTGCGCGACCAGGCGAAAGGTCCGGCCGTGACGAGCCGCGTGGCGGCGTGGTGCGGCAGGATGGCGGTCCCAGCCCGCGACAGGGTCGAGGAGGCCCAGAGGATGAGCGCGAGGCCTGCGCCGAGGCCGAGAGCGCCGACGAGCTTGGCGAGGCCAGGGAGGGGCAGCGCGACGGGGGCCAGGGCGTTCAGCCCGTATCCCAGCGCCAGCGATGCGACGAAGATGAGCGGCGGCAGCGGATAGCGGTTCGGCCGGTCGGCGCGGGACGTCTCGGGTGTTTCCGTCATGGTCTCTCCCTGCCGCACGGCCGATCATGACAGCCCGCCGCGCCGCTTCTATAACCGGTCGACCCCTGAGGACCCAAGGCCGACACCGTCAAGGACAGAGCCATGCTGAGGAACGCACCGCGCCCCTTCGACTTCGACCTCGGCGAGACCGCCGACATGCTGCGCGACACGGTGTTCTCATTCGCGCAGGCCGAGATCGCCCCGCGCGCCGCCGAGATCGACAAGACCGACCAGTTCCCCATGGACCTCTGGCAGAAGTTCGGGAACCTCGGCCTCCTCGGCATGACCGTGCCGGAGGAGGATGGCGGCACCGGGCTCGGCTATCTCGAGCACTGCATCGCGATGGAAGAAATCTCGCGGGCCTCCGCCTCCGTCGGGCTCTCCTATGGCGCCCATTCCAATCTCTGCGTCAACCAGTTGCGCAAGAACGGCAATGCCGAGCAGAAGAAGCGCTACCTGCCGAAGCTGATGAGCGGCGAGCATGTCGGCGCGCTGGCCATGTCCGAACCGGGCGCCGGTTCCGACGTCGTCTCGATGAAGCTGAAGGCCGAGAAGAAGGGCGACCGCTACGTCCTCAACGGCACCAAGATGTGGATCACCAACGGCCCCGATGCCGACGTGCTCGTCGTCTATGCCAAGACCGATCCGGCGGCCGGCGCGCGCGGCATGACGGCCTTCCTCATCGAGAAGAGCTTCAAGGGCTTCTCCTGCGCCCAGAAGCTCGACAAGCTCGGCATGCGCGGCTCGCACACCGGCGAACTCGTCTTCGAGGATTGCGAGGTGCCGGAGGAGAACGTGCTCGGCCAGGTCGGCAAGGGCGTCAACGTCCTCATGAGCGGCCTCGACTACGAGCGCGCCGTGCTCTCCGCCGGCCCGCTCGGCATCATGCAGGCCTGCATGGACGTGGTCATGCCCTATATCCACGAGAGGAAGCAGTTCGGCCAGGCCATCGGCGAGTTCCAGCTGGTGCAGGGCAAGATCGCCGACATGTATGTGTCGATGAACGCCGCGCGCGCCTATGTCTACGCGGTGGCAAAGGCCTGCGACCGCGGCCAGACGACGCGCGAGGACGCCGCCGGCGCCATCCTCTATGCGGCGGAGAACGCCACGAAGATGGCGCTGGACGCCATCCAGCTGCTGGGCGGCAACGGCTACATCAACGATTATCCGACCGGCCGCCTGTTGCGCGACGCCAAGCTCTACGAGATCGGCGCGGGAACGAGCGAGATCCGCCGCATGCTGATCGGGCGCGAGCTGTTCAACAAGACGATGTGACGGGGGCGGGCGGTGGCCGTCACGCTCAAGCCGCTTACGCCTGATCTCTGGCCGGCGCTGGAAGACCTGTTCGGTCCCAACGGCGCCCATGGCGGCTGCTGGTGCATGTACTGGCGCATTCCGGGACCGCGTCGGAACTGGGCCGACGCCTGTGGCGAGCCGAACCGCGATGCCTTCGAGGCCGTTGTCGAGCGCGGACCTCCGCCTGGTCTGATCGCTTTCGACGGAGAGCGGCCCGTCGGCTGGGTCGCGGTCGACCCCCGGCGTCTCTATCCACGGTTCAATGCGGCGCGGACATCCGCTCCTGTCGGGGCCGGCGGCAGCGACGACGCAGGCGTCTGGGTCATCAACTGTTTCTTCGTCCGGTCCGGAGCGCGGGGCGGCGGCCTGATGCGTGTGCTGATCGACGGCGCTGCCGCCTTCGCGCGACAGAACGGAGCGCGGTGCCTCGAGGCCTGTCCGATCGAGGCGACGCGCAAGCTCGTCTGGGGCGAGGGCTATGTCGGTATCGGCACGACCTTTCGCGCCGCCGGCTTCCGCGAGGTCGCGAAACGGACGCAAACGCGCCCCCTCATGCGGCTCGACCTCTCCCCCGGAAGTCCCGCGTGACCGTGTTCAACACCCTCTTCTTCTACCTCTCCAAGATCATCTGGTGGTTCGCCGCCCCGTCGAACGTGATGATCGGCCTGACGGTGCTGGGAGGGCTGCTGCTCTTCACGCGCTGGAGTCGGGGAGGGCGGCGTCTGGTCGTGCTGGGTGCCCTCGGCCTTGCCGTCTGCGCCTTCTCGCCGCTCGGCGTCTGGCTGGCGCGGCCGCTGGAGGACCGCTTTCCGGTGCAATCGCAGGAGATGCCACCGCCGACCGGCATCCTCGTCCTCGGCGGCTCCATCGACCAGCTGACGACGGCGGCCCGCGGCGGACAGGTGACGCTGACGGCGGCTCCCGGCCGGCTGACCGAAGCGGTCGCGCTCGCCCGCCGCTATCCGGAGGCCCGCCTCGTCTTCACCGGCGGGTCGGCGGCGCTGCTGCGCGCCAACGCCATCGACGAGGCCCGCTCCGCCGCCAAGCTTTTCACTGAGCTCGGCATTCCCACCGACCGCATCACGCTGGAGCGCGAGAGCCGCAACACCTACGAGAATGCCGTGCTGACCAAAGCCCTCGTCCAGCCGAAGCCCGGCGAGCGCTGGCTGCTCGTCACGTCCGCGTGGCACATGCCGCGCTCGGTCGGAATCTTCCGGCGGGCCGGGTGGGAGGTGATCGCCTATCCCACCGATTTCGAGACGCGCGGCACGGAGCGGGAACTCTGGCGGCCGATCCTGCCGGGAAGCCGCGGGCTCGACCTCGTCGACCGCATGGCGCGGGAGTGGCTCGGCCTTCTCGCCTACCGGGTCGGCGGCAGGACGGACGCGCTGTTCCCGGCGCCCTGACGGCCTATTCCTCGCGTGGAATGGTGAGGCGGTAGACGCCGCGGAAGTCGGCGGGATCGACCGGCTTGCCCTTGCGCAGGATGATCAGCCGGCCCTCGATCGCCAGCCGCACGGCGGCGCGGCGCACCGGCTGCATCAGGCTGTGCCAGTCGACGCCGCGGGCGACCGCCACCTGCTTGGCCGGTTCGGACGGATCGATGGACTTCTCGGGACCGCGGGCCCGCGCCAGCGACAGGATGGCTTCTTCGAGATCGGATTCGCTCATTCGCCCCTCATGCACCGATGGCGGCAGGGTGTCGAGCCTCGGTCAGATCACCGACTGACGGCTTTCCGAATAGAACTGCCGGCGGTAGAGCACGGCGAAGACGGCGGTGGTCGCGACCACGAAGACGATGGGGCCGGCGAACCAGCCGAGATAGCCGAGGGCGAAGAAGAAGGCGCGCTGGCCGCGGTTGAAGTGCGCGGCGGCGATGGAGTTCATGCGCGCCGCGCGATCGGCCATGGCCTTCGCCTCGTCGGAGGTGCGACGCTCGCCCTCGGGCGTCGCACCGATCAGGATGGCGCAGTAGTTGAACAGCCGATAGGCCCAGCCGAACTTGAAGAAGGCATAGACGAAGATCACCAGGAGCCCGGCGAGCTTGATCTCCCATTGCTGGCGCGATCCGGCATGGCCGAAGGACAGCGACTGCACCACCTCCACGGCCCGGTCGGAGGCGTTCATGAGGCCGAGGCAGGCGCCGACCGCCAGCAGCGACGTCGAGGCGAAGAAGGACGAGCCCTGCTGCAGGGTCATGTTGATCTGGGTGTCGACGATGCGGTTGGGGCGCACCAGCATCTCCGCCATCCAGCGCTGGCGATATTCGGTCATGGTGGCGGTGAGGCCGCGCTTGCGCCCGCCCCATATCTCCACCAGCCAGGCATAGGCGGCCCAGGCGATGGCGAAGTAGGCGAAGGCGAGACCGTCGAGGAGCGTCAATCCGAACATGGACCATCGGTAGCAAGCCATGTGCCGCGGCGTCCACCCGTCTGCCGTCCGGCGGGTGGTTCAATCCGCGCCCCTGATGCTAGGCTCGCCGCAACCCATCGGAGGAACCCATGCCGCAGACGATCACCAGGGGCTACAAGGCCCTGTTGGAAGAGGCCAATGCCGCCGTCGAGACCCTGACGGTGGAGGACGCCAAGGCGCTGCACGGCCGCGACGACGTCGTCCTCGTGGACCTGCGCGACCCGCGCGAGCTGGAGCGGGACGGCAAGGTGCCCGGCGCCTTCCACTGCCCGCGCGGCATGCTGGAGTTCTGGATCGACCCGGAAAGCCCCTATGCCAAGCCACAGTTCCAGCAGGACAAGAAGTTCGTCTTCTTCTGCGCCGGAGGCCTGCGCTCGGCGCTCGCGGCGAAGACGGCGGTCGACATGGGCCTGAAGCCTGTCGCCCATATCGAGGGTGGCTTCGGGGCCTGGAAGAAGACCGGCGGCCCGGTCGAGGAATGGGTGCCGAAGCACAAGGCCTGACCGATCAGCGCAGCGAATGAGCCGATCACGGCAATTCGCTGGATCGGGTCGCACCCGACGGACATCGTGGCGTCTCGCACGGGAGGCGCCTCATGAAACTCGTCATCGGCAACAAGGCCTATTCGTCCTGGTCGTTCCGGCCTTGGGTTCTCATGCGGATGCTGGACCTTCCCTTCGAAGAGGTGCTGGTCCCGCTCTATCGCGACGGCTCGGCGGAGCGCATTCGTGCGCTCTCGCCCGGCGGCAAGGTTCCCGCGCTGATCGATGGCGACATCGTCGTCTGGGAGAGCCTCGCGATCATCGAACATCTTGCCGACCGTTTCCCCGGCCGGGTCTGGCCTGAGGAGGCCGCGGCGCGCGCCCACGCCCGCTCGCTGTCGACCGAGATGCATGCCGGTTTTGCGGCGCTGCGCAGCCGCTGCCCGATGAACATGCGCCGGGCGCCGAAGGCCGTCGTGCTCGGGCCGGAGACGGAGGCCAATGTCGCGCGCATCGTCGCGGGCTGGGCCGAGGCGCGCAGCCGCTTCGGTGGGGGAGGCGCCTTCCTCTACGGAGCCTTCTCGGGGGCCGACGCCATGTATGCGCCCGTGGTGTCGCGGTTCCACTCCTACGCGGTGGAGGTGCCGGCGGTGGCCCGCGCCTATATGGACGCGGTCATGGCGCTGCCGGCCTGGCGGGAGTGGAAAGAGGCGGCCGACGCCGAGCCCTGGCACCTGGCCGACAGCGACGAGGTGACCTGACCTCCGCCTCTCCGCCCGGATGACAGGCCCGGCGGGCCGCGCTAACCAAGGCGTCCCGCATCCCTCGCAGGAGCCGTGACGCCTTGGCCATCCTGAAATCCGCCTTCAACGCCGCCGCCCCCGAGGCGAAAGCCAATGCCGAATCCTGGCGGGCGATCATCGCCGACCTCCAGGCCAGGCGCGCGGAAGCCGCGCTCGGCGGCAACGAGAAGTCGCGCCAGCGCCATGTCGCTCGCGGCAAGCTGCTGCCGCGCGACCGCGTCATGGGCCTGCTCGATCCCGGCTCGCCCTTCCTCGAACTGTCGCAGCTCGCCGCCAACGGCATGTATGGCGAGCCGATCCACGGCGCGGGCGTCATCACCGGCGTCGGCCGGGTCGAGGGCCGCGAGGTGATGATCGTCGCCAATGATTCCACCATCAAGGGCGGCACCTACTACCCGATGACGGTGAAGAAGCACCTGAGGGCGCAGGAGATCGCCCTGCAGAACAGGCTGCCCTGCGTCTATCTCGTCGATTCCGGCGGCGCCAACCTCCCGCACCAGACCGAGGTCTTCCCCGACCGCGAGCACTTCGGCCGCATCTTCTACAATCAGGCCAACCTCTCCGCCGCGCGCATCCCGCAGATCGCCGTGGTCATGGGCTCCTGCACGGCCGGTGGCGCCTATGTGCCGGCCATGTCCGACGAGACGGTGATCGTGCGCAGGCAGGGCACCATCTTCCTCGGCGGCCCACCGCTGGTGCGCGCCGCCACCGGCGAGATCGTCACGGCGGAAGATCTCGGCGGCGCCGACGTCCATGCCCGCCAGTCCGGCGTCGCCGACCACTATGCCGTCGACGACACCCATGCGCTGGCGATCGCCCGGCGCATCGTCGCCAATCTCAATTCGGTGAAGTCCGTCGACATCGCGCTCGCCGAGCCGCGCGAGCCGAAATACGACCCTGTCGAGCTGGAAGCGCTGGTCCCGACAAACCTCAAGACGCAGTACGACATCCGCGAGATCATCGCCCGGCTGGTGGACGCTTCCGAGTTCGACGAGTTCAAGGCGCTCTACGGCACCACCCTCGTCACGGGGTTCGCGCGCCTGCACGGCATGCCGGTCGGCATCATCGGCAACAACGGCATCCTCTTCTCCGAAAGCGCCCAGAAGGGCGCGCATTTCATCGAGCTGTGCTGCCAGCGGCGCATTCCGCTCCTGTTCCTGCAGAACATCACCGGCTTTATGGTCGGCCGTCAGTTCGAGGCTGGCGGCATCGCCAAGGACGGGGCGAAGCTTGTCACCGCGGTCGCCTGCGCCCAGGTGCCGAAGATCACGCTGCTGGTCGGCGGCTCCTACGGCGCCGGCAATTACGGCATGTGCGGGCGGGCCTATTCGCCGCGCTTTCTGTTCACCTGGCCGAACAGCCGCATCTCGGTGATGGGCGGCGAGCAGGCGGCGAGCGTGCTGGCGACCGTGAAGCGCGAGAACTTCGAGGCCGAGGGCAAGGACTGGAGCCTGGACGAGGAAGAGGCCTTCAAGGCGCCGATCCGGGCCAATTACGAGGCCGAGGGCCATCCCTACTACGCCACGGCGCGCCTCTGGGACGACGGCATCATCCTGCCGTCGGAGACGCGGCGCGTGCTGTCGCTGGCGCTGTCGGCCTGCCTCAACGCGCCGGTGCCGGAGACGCGCTTCGGCGTGTTCCGGATGTGAGGTGGCCCGACAACGTGGGTGTTGCACGACGCAAGTGCGTCCTTCGAGGCTCGCCCTGCAGGCGAGCACCTCAGGATGAGGAGGGTGGTGCGCGGCATCAGCGTTCTCAACGGCCCGGCCGTAGCGTCTTGGCCTGACGCAGGTCTCTCATCCCCCCTCATCCTGAGGTGCGAGCGACAGCGAGCCTCGAAGGACGCACTTGAGAAATGCAGCGCAGCCGCTCGCCTGGTCCCCTCGGAGCCGTCTAGTCTCTTCCCGACAAGGGCCGGCGAACGGCCCGCATGAGGGACGAAACGCATGAGCACCCATCAACCCGCCGCGCTCGTCACCGGCGGCTCCCGCGGCATCGGGGCCGCCATCGTGCGGAGGCTGCTCGCGCGCGGTCTTCCGGTGGTCATTCTCGACCGCGAGGCCCCGGCAGAGGCCTCAGCCGCGCGTTTCGTTCAATGCGACCTGACCGACCTCGCGGCCACGCAGGCAGCGCTTGCCCGCATCGCGGAGGAGAGCGCCATCCTTTGGCTCGTCAACAATGCCGGCATCGCCGCTCCCGCGACGCTGGAGGAAACCACCATCGAAGACTTCGACAGGGTGGTCGCCATCAACCTGCGCGCCTGCATCCTCGCCGCGCAGGCGGCGCTCCCGGCCATGAAGGCGGCGGGCAAGGGGCGCATCGTCACGATTTCCAGCCGCGCCGCGCTCGGCAAGGAGCTGCGCACCGCCTATTCCGCCACCAAGGCAGGGGTGATCGGCCTCACCCGAACCTGGGCGCTGGAGCTCGCGCCGCACGGCATCACCGTCAACGCCATCGGCCCGGGGCCGATCGAGACGGAGCTGTTCAAGTCCGCCAATCCGCACAACTCGCCGCGCACCCAGGCGATCATCCGCGGCGTGCCGGTGCAGCGGCTCGGCCAGCCCGAGGATATCGCCCACGCCGCCGATTTCTTCCTGTCGGACGGCGCGAGCTTCGTGACCGGGCAGGTGCTCTATGTCTGCGGCGGCATGACGGTGGGCGTGGCGCCGATTTGACATGCTACAACCTTAAGTGTGTTGTAACGGCTATCTGCAGATTGAGAGATCAAGAAGAAATTGCCCCACAAATGGATCAAGACAGCGTCCGATTGGCTGTTTGAGCCATTCGTCCTGTTTATTTTGGGGGCTGTCGCTTACTGCGTTGGATACGTTTCATATTACGATTTTGGGCTTGCCAGTCTTTTTGGATTTTTTGATCTTCTTATGGTGGACATTGCGGGGTTGTTCAATGTAATGGCGAGTTTGTATTTTTTTCTATTTATATTTGCTCTGCGAAATCACGATAAAACAGTATACGAACGAATAAATATCTCTGAGAAATTTTTTAGAAATATCCATTTTGAGTCGCTGCTTTTTTCTTTGGCGTTTATGTTTTTTACTTTTATACTTTTTGCTGTAGTGGTATTTATTGACGTGTCGAATCGCTTGTATCTATTAGTATCATATCTATCAATGTTTCTATTGTTTTCGTGCCCACTCATCTACTTCGCGAGGGCGCTCTCATTCATCGGCAACGTTGGCCGCAAGATCACACTCACGCTGTATATTCGCTGTATATTTATTCCCCTATTTGCTGGTTGGTTCTCAATCATTGGCGCTACAAAGGCGGCTTGGAACGATTTGTCTCGTAGCGAAAGAATAATTATAACAATGTCATCGGGATCGTTATTTGGACGAATGCCGATTTATACGCAGAAAGGTGTTGTTATTCTGGCGGGGGAGACTGCGAGAGAATATTCATTTATTCCTTTCGATTCTATTCAGCGTATCGACCGCTATTCGGCCGTCACCCGGTGAGGCTAACAACTTTTCGGGCTACCCCACCACCGGCCAGGCCTTCTGCGCCGGCCGGAGCTTTTCCAGCGCCGCACAGAGGCGGATGACGCCGATGTCGTCGAAGCGGTGGCCGGTGACCTGCACCCCGATGGGGAAGCCGGTCCTGTCGTAGCTCCAGTTGACGCTCGCCGCCGGCTGCTCGGAGAAGTTCTGCGCCACCGTGAAGGGGATGTGGTCGAGCGCGCGGTGCGGGTCGTCGGTCGGCGAATGGGCCTCCGCCGCATAGTTCACCGGGCAGGTGCAGGGCGAGATGAGGACATCGAAGGGGGCGAGGGCCTTGGTCGCCGCCTCGCGCATGGCCTGCACGGCGAGGAAGCCGCTCATCACGTCCTCGCCGGTGAATTTGCGCGCCCGCCAGGTCGCCCACTCGATGATGTAGGGCAGGATCTTCTTCTTCTCGGCGGCCTTGAGCTTCGCCACGTCGCCATAGGAGCGCGCCTCGAGGAAGCGGCAGATGCCGTCCAGCATGGCGTGGGTGAGGTAGCCCTCGACCGGCGTGACGATGGCACCCTCGGCGGCGAGCGCCTTCGCTGCGGCCTTCACCGCCCGGACGATGGCGGGATCGACCGGCAGTCCCGCCTGCATGGCGGTGATGACGCCGACCTTCAAACCCTTCAGCGACAGGCTGTTCAGCCCCTTCGCGTGATCGCGACCGTCGTGGGGGAGGCTCGCATAGTCGCGCGGATCGGGCCGGGAGATGACGTTCATCAGCAGCGCGCCGTCCTCCACCGACCGCGTCATCGGGCCCGCGACGCGGCCGAGGAAGGGCGGGTGGATCGGCACGCGGCCATAGGAGGGCTTCAGCCCGAACAGCCCGCAATGGGCGGCCGGCAGGCGGATCGAGCCGCCGATGTCGGTGCCGATGTGCAGGGGACCGTAGCCGGCGGCCGCCGCCGCACCCGCGCCGGAGGAGGAGCCGGCGGGGTTCTTCGTGAGGTCCCAGGGGTTGCGGGTGATGCCGTGGAGCGAGGAGAGCCCGGAGGACATCATGCCGAAGTCCGGCATGGTGGTCTTGCCGAGGATGACGCAGCCGGCTTCCCGGAGTCGGGCCGGCACCGGCGTGTCCTCCGCCCGCGGCGTCATGTCGGCGATCGGCACGCCGATGGGCGCCGGGTCGCCCTTCGTGCCGATGTTCTCCTTGATGGTGACCGGCACCCCGTCGAGGGCCGAGAGCGGCGCGCCTTTGGCCCAGCGCTTCTCGGCCGCCTTGGCGGCCTTCAGCGCCGCCTCGGAGGAGACGATGTACATGGCGTTGATAGCGGGCTCGCAGGCCTCGATGCGGGCGAGCACCGCGCGGGTGACCTCGACCGGCGAGAGCTTCCGCGCCTTGTAGGCCTTCGACAGGGCGGCGGCGGAGAGGTCGGCGAGATCGGTCATGGTCGGCTCCGGACGGCTGGCGATCCTTGTCCCGCCGCCGCGCGATCTGCGCAAGGGATGGCGGGGGAACCCAAGCCATGCATCGTCGTCGCTCCTTCGGCATGCTGGCATCGGCGCGCGAACAGGCTACATTCTCCGCCCCTCATCCTTGCCCGAGGCCTGCATGCTGTCCTCCGTCCTCATCGCCAATCGCGGCGAGATCGCCGTCCGCGTCATCAAGACGGCGAAGCGCCTCGGCCTTCGGACCATTGCGGTCTATTCGGAGGCCGATGCGAACGCGATGCACGTCAAGCTGGCGGATGAGGCCTATCCGATCGGCCCGGCCCCGGCGCGCGACAGCTACCTCGTCATCGACAAGATCATCGCGGTGGCGCGGCAGGCCAAGGCCGAGGCGATCCATCCGGGCTACGGCTTCCTCTCCGAGCGCGCCGAATTCGCCGAGGCCTGCGAGGCGGCCGGCATCGTCTTCGTCGGGCCGCCGGCCTCCGCCATCCGCGCCATGGGCCTGAAGGACGGCGCGAAAGCCCTGATGCAGAAGGCCGGCGTGCCGGTGGTGCCGGGCTATCACGGCGCCATGCAGGACGCGAAGTTCCTGAAAGAGAAGGCCTACGAGATCGGCTATCCCGTGCTGATCAAGGCGGTCGCCGGCGGCGGCGGCAAGGGCATGAAGCGCGTCGACAAGGCGATGGACTTCGACGAGGCGCTGGCCTCCGCACAGCGCGAGGCGCAGGGCGCCTTCGGCGATCCGCGCGTGCTGATCGAGAAATACGTGCTCTCGCCCCGCCATATCGAGATCCAGGTCTTCGGCGACGCCAAGGGCAATGTCGTCCACCTGTTCGAGCGCGACTGCTCGCTGCAGCGCCGCCACCAGAAGGTGATCGAGGAGGCGCCGGCGCCCGGCATGCCCGAGGCGATGCGCGAGGCCATGGGCCGGGCGGCGGTGGAGGCGGCGAAGGCGGTCGGCTATGTCGGCGCCGGCACGGTCGAGTTCATCGCGGATGGGTCGCAGGGGCTGCAGCCGGACCGGTTCTGGTTCATGGAGATGAACACCCGCCTGCAGGTGGAGCATCCGGTGACGGAGATGATCACCGGGCAGGACCTGGTGGAGTGGCAGCTCAGGGTGGCCTCCGGCGAGCGGCTGCCGCTGCTGCAGGAGAACCTCGCCATCGAGGGCCATGCGGTCGAGGCGCGGCTCTATGCGGAGGACCCCGAGAAGGGCTTCCTGCCGTCGACCGGGACGCTGCACGCGCTGGAATTCGGCACGGCGGAGGGCGTGCGCATCGACACGGGCGTGGAGGAGGGGGCCGAGGTCTCGCCCTATTACGATCCGATGATCGCCAAGGTGATCGCCCATGGCGCGACGCGCGACGAGGCGCTGGACCGGCTGGGCGCGGCGCTGGCTGGCACGGTGGTGGCGGGTCCGCGCACCAATGTGCGGTTCCTGAAGGCGCTGACCGAGGCGGAGGGGTTCCGGGCCGGTGACTTCGACACGGGGTTCATCGACCGGAACGTCGAGGCGCTGGGCGCCGTGCCGCAGCCGATGGATGCGAAGGCGGCGGCGGTGGGTGGGCTTTCATTGGTTTATCGACAGCTCAAGAACCTTCGTTGGTCGGAGACGTCGCCACTTTTTGATCCTTGGAATGTCGCTTCCGTGGATGGCTTTCAGCTTTCTGAGAGTGAGTGGCGGCGCAAGATCGTCATAATCGTCGATGGCGAACGTGCTGACGCAACACTTTCCTGGTCCAAGTTCGGCCCCTCGATGTCCGTCAACGGCGCATTAATGCGGCCCAAATTGGAGAAAAGACGCGGCCTAGACCCAGATCCCACTCCCGCTCTGGATTGGGTTCTAAGCGATGGCAATGAGTTCCTTTTGGAGGGGTTCGCTGCTTTGCATGCAGCCGACCGCGTCTTCGTCATCCGCAATGGTCGCCAGACCGAGGTCCGCGCCTTCGATCCGCTCGATGTCGACTTCGACCATCTCGACGGCGGCGGGTCGGTGAAGGCGCCGATGCATGGCAAGGTCGTGCAGGTCTTCGTCGAGCCGGGCCAGCAGGTGGCCAAGGGCGACCGCATCGCCGTCATCGAGGCGATGAAGATGGAACACACGCTGGTGGCGCCGAGCGACGGCACCGTGACGATGGTGGCGGTTCTGGCCGGCGAGCAGGTGGCCGAAGGCGCACCGGTGGCGTCCATCGAGGCGGCCGAGGCGCAGGCGGCGTGAGCGGGGTGCCTTGCATCGGCCAAGGCCCTGCATCGGCCAAGTGCGTCCTTCGAGGCTCGCCCAGCCGAGATGCCGGAGCATCTCGTGGGCTCGCACCTCAGGATGAGGAGGTGGGTGTATGGCCCCCCTGTTGTTGAGGCGTTGGCGCCGCGCCTTGAGCACGGCCGGTGCAAGTCTCCGTCCTCCTCATCCTGAGGTGCGAGGACCGGGCGATGCGTCCAGCATCGCCCGGAGCCGAGCCTCGAAGGACGCACTTGCCCGCATCCAGGGAGGACGCGCCATGGGGCTTGTCCTCGCCGGCATCCTCCTCGCCCTCGCGACGCCCGCGTCGGCCTGCCAGTGCTACAATTTCTCCCGCGCCGAGATCGTCCAGCGCGCCGACATCGTCTTCGAGGGGACGGTGGCCGTCGTCACCGTGGCGCGGAGCCAGTTGCAGGCGACCATCGACGTGCAGCGGCTGGAGAAGGGGCCGAACGTCACCTCGATCACCCTGCTCACCCCGGCGAGCGCGGCGGCCTGCGGCGTGTCCTTTCGGGTCACCCAGCGCGTCGTGGTGGCGGCGCGGCGCGACGGCGGTGTCTGGCGCACCGACCTCTGCATGGCGCTGGCGCTGCGGCCCGCGCCCTTTGTCCCCAACCGCTGAGGCGCGAGGCCTTGGGCGGCGGCGGCCGGCGCGCTAGGGTCTGCCCATGACCCTCCACCTCATCAAGCTCTGCGTCGGCGCCGATTCCGTCGAGGACCTGCAGCAATGGGTCGACTGGCGCATCAAGAGCTTCGGTGAGCAGGTGCATACCACCCGGATGCAGCCGAAGCGGGCCGACGAGATCGTCGGCGAGGGCTCGCTCTACTGGGTGATCAAGGGGCAGGTTCTCTGCCGGCAGCGGCTTCTCGGCGTGCGCCCCTTCACCGACGGTGAGGGCATTTCCCGCTGCGACCTCATCCTTGAGCCGGTCATCCACCGGGTGCAGCCGCGCCGCAAGGGGCCGTTCCAGGGCTGGCGCTATCTCACCGCCGCGGATGCGCCGCCCGATCTCGATTCCGGCGCGACCAAGGGCATGCCGCCGGAGCTGGCGAAGGAACTGGCGGAACTGGGGCTCCTGTGAGCGCGTGACCTCAGGCCTCTTCCTCGTCCGGGTCGGGCCGCGCCATCCACCAGATCACCAGCATGGCGACGGGGATCCAGGCAATGCCGGCGAGCGCGTAGAAGACCGGTTCGCCCACGGGGCCGAAGCGCCGGACGGCATTGTGCGTGATCGCCATGACGACCAGCGCGTAGAAGATCACCCAGGCGAGCAGCAGGACCGTGCCGAGGAGTTTGCGGGTGCGTTGACGCATGCGTGATGACCGGGTCAGGTTGCCGCCTTGTCGGGCGATGGGGCAGGGCTATATCTCCGCTCCTACGCTCACCACAAGCTGGAGGATCGCCGCATGCCGGCGACGGCCGACCTTTCCGCCCGCCCCGACACCGACAGGATCATCCGCCTCTGGCTGCTGATCGTCGCCGTGCTGGTCTTCGCCATGGTTGTGGTCGGCGGCGCCACGCGACTGACGGATTCGGGCCTCTCCATCACCGAGTGGAAGCCGGTGACGGGCTCCGTGCCGCCGCTGTCCGCGGCGCAATGGGCCGAGGAGTTCGCCAAGTACCGGGCGAGCCCGCAATATGACGCGATTAACCGCGGCATGAGCCTCGCCGATTTTCAGTTCATCTACTGGTGGGAATGGGGCCATCGCTTCCTCGGGCGCCTCACCGGCGCGGCCATGCTGCTGCCCTGGCTCTTCTTCGTGGCGCGCGGCTGGATGTCCGTGCGGCTCGCCGCCGGCACCTTCGCCATCGGCCTGCTGATGGGCCTTCAGGGCTTCGTCGGCTGGCTCATGGTGGCCTCGGGCCTCAAGCCCGGGATGGTCTATGTCGCGCCGCTGAAGCTGATGTTCCACCTGTCGCTCGCCTGCCTGATCTTCGCGCTTCTGGTGTGGACGGCGCTCCGGCTCGGGCCGCAGCGCGCGCGCGAGCCGGTTACCGACAGGGTGCGGTGGGGTGGCATCGCCGTCCTTGCCGTCCTCGCGCTGCAGATCGCGCTCGGCGCGCTGGTGGCCGGCAACAAGGCGGGCATGCGCTTCAACGACTGGCCGCTGATGGAAGGGGCGCTGGTGCCGCCCATGGCCGTGCTGTTCGACCGCCCGACCGTGGCCGAGGCCTTCATCGATTCGCTGGCGCTGGTGCAGTTCAACCATCGCCTCGTGGCCTACGGGCTGCTGGCGCTGGCGCTGTGGCACATGCTCTCGGCGCGCGGCTCGGCCTATGCCAAGGGCGCGACGGTGCTGTTCGGGCTGATCTCGGCGCAGGCGGTGATCGGCATCGTCACACTGATGCTGGTGGTGCCGCTCTGGGCCGGCCTGCTGCACCAGGGCTTCGCCGTTGTGGTGCTGGGACATGCGCTGTCGCACGTCTTCGCGCTGACGCGGGCGCCGCGGCTGGCCGAGGCGAGCGTTGGACAGGTCGTCCCGGCGGAGTAGGGGGCAGGGCCGGCGCTGCACGAACGAAGTGCGTCCTTCGAGGCTCGGCTGTCGCCTCGCACCTCAGGATGAGGACGTTGGGAGTCCTGCACGAGGGCCGTGCAGCGACGGGTCGTCTCATCGGCCGCCCTGCAAAGCTGCACCATCCTCATCCTGAGGTGCGAGCCCGGAGGGCGAGCCTCGAAGGACGCACTACCGTGATGCAGGGCAATGCACCTGCGCGGGCGTCCATGTCCGGGATTGACTCGGGCATGTCGCGATGATCACGCAGTCGGCCTCACACGGCCGCCAGCGCCGCTTCCAGGTCGGCGATGATGTCGGCGGCGTCCTCGATGCCGACCGACAGGCGCACCACCTCCGGGCCCGCACCGGCGATCGACTTCTGCTCGTCCGACAGCTGCTTGTGGGTGGTCGAGGCCGGGTGGATGATGAGCGAGCGCGTGTCGCCGACATTGGCGAGATGCGAGAAGAGCTTCACCTCGGAGACGAGCTTCACGCCGGCCTCGAACCCGCCCTTGAGGCCGAAGGTGAAGACTGCGCCCGCGCCCTTCGGCGTGTATTTCTGCGCGAGGGCGTGGCCCTTGTCGCCGGGCAGGCCGGGATAGGAAACCCAGGCGACCTTCGGGTGCTTCGACAGGAATTCCGCGACTTTAAGCGCATTGGCCGAATGACGCTCGATGCGCAGCGGCAGGGTCTCGATGCCGGTCAGGATCAGGAAGGCATTGAAGGGCGAGAGGGCCGGACCGAGGTCGCGCAGCCCCAGCACGCGCACGGCGATGGCGAAGGCGAAATTGCCGAAGGTCTCGGCCAGAACGATGCCGCCATATTCCGGCCGGGGCGAGGTCAGGAAGGGATAGCGGCCCGACTTGATCCAGTCGAAGGTGCCGCCGTCCACGATGATGCCGCCGATGGAATTGCCGTGGCCGCCGAGGAACTTTGTGGCGGAATGGACGACGATGTCGGCGCCATGCTCGAACGGCTTGATAAGGTAGGGCGTCGCCAGCGTGTTGTCGACGACCAGCGGGATACCGTGCTTCCTGGCGATCGCCGCGATGGCCGCGATGTCGGTGATTTCTCCGGCCGGGTTGGCGATGCTCTCGATGAAGATCGCCTTGGTCTTCGGCGTGATGGCGCGCTCGAAGGACGCGATATCGTCCTGATCGGCCCAGACGACGTTCCAGTTGAAGCTCTTGTAGGAGTGGTTGAACTGGTTGATCGAGCCGCCATAGAGCTTGCGTGAGGCGACGAACTCGTCGCCCGGCTGCAGCAGGGCGTGGAAGACGAGGAATTCGGCTGCGTGGCCGGAGGCGACTGCGAGCGCTGCCGTGCCGCCCTCGAGCGAGGCGACGCGCTCCTCCAGCACGGCGTTGGTCGGGTTGCCGATGCGCGTGTAGATGTTGCCGAAGGCCTGCAGGCCGAACAGCGATGCCGCGTGGTCGACGTCGTCGAAGACGAAGGACGTCGTCTGGTAGATCGGCGTGGCGCGGGCGCCGGTGGTCGGGTCCGGCTGCGCGCCGGCATGGACGGCGAGGGTCGAAAAACCGGGAACGCGGTCGGCCATGGGGATCCTCCTAGAGCGCCGCCGTGCGGCTGATTTCATTGGCGAACGATGCGTTCGTTTTACCGAACGGGCGAATGAGGCGTCAAGCGAACGGAATTCTCTAGTCGCCGTCGGGACCGGAACCGAATGTCTGCCTGAGGCCGAGCTTCTGGAACTTGCCGGTCTTGAGCTGCGGCGCGCGTTTGGCCGAGATGGTGCGCGAATTGACGCCCATCCACGAGATCTCCGACGACAGGCGGCCGAGCTCGATCTTCGGGCACCGGTTCATCACCACCTTGAGGCCGGCCGCCTCGGCCCTGGCCGCCGCCGCGTCGTTGCGGACCGACAACTGCATCCAGATGACCTTCGGCGGCACGGGGAGGGCGAGGGCCTCGTCGACGACGGCGCCGGCGGCCTCCGCATTGCGGAAGATGTCGACCATGTCGATGGGTTCCGGAATCTCGCCCATAGCACCATAGACCTTCTGGCCGAGGATCTCCTTGCCGGCGAGGCCCGGGTTGATCGGGTGAACGCGGTAGCCGCGGTCGAGGAGGTACTTCAGCACGAAGAAGCTGGGGCGCACCTCGTTGGCCGAGGCGCCGACCATGGCGACCACCTTCACCGCCGAGAGGATGGAGCGGATGTAGTCGTTGGAATAGGCGTCGTGATTCACCGGTCCTCCCATCGCGGCTGGCGCTTCTCGAGGGTGGCGCCGATTCCTTCCTCGGCGTCGCGCGCGAGCATGTTCTCCACCATCACCGCGCTGGCATGCGCATAGGCGTCGGCAAGGCCCATCTCGATCTGCCGGTAGAAGGCGCGCTTGCCGACCTTCACGGTCAGCGAGGACCTGGCGGCGATGCGGGCGGCGAGCGCCTCGGCCTCGCGCACCTCCGCGCCGGCGGGCACGACCCTGTTGACGAGGCCCATGCGGAAGGCCTCCTCCGCCGGGAGTATGTCGCCGAGCAGCAGCATCTCCATGGCGTGCTTCGGCGCCACGTTGCGGGAGAGCGCCACCATCGGCGTCGAGCAGAAGAGCCCGATATTGACGCCCGGCGTGCAGAACCGCGCCTCGCTCGATGCCACAGCGAGATCGCAGGTGGCGACGAGCTGGCAGCCGGCCGCCGTGGCGAGGCCCTGGACAGCGGCGATGACCGGCTGCGGCAGGGCGACGATCTGCTGCATCATCGTCGCACAGCGCGCCATGATGTCGGCGAAATAGGCCCGGCCGCGATCCGGATCGGCACGGCGGGCCGTCATCTCCTTGAGATTGTGCCCCGAGGAGAAGCAGGGACCGACGGCGGTCAGCACGACCGCCCGCACCGAGCGGTCCTCCGCGATGGCGGCGAAGGTCTCCGACAGGGCCGCGAGCATCGCCTCCGACAGCGCATTGCGGCTCGTCGGATCGTTGAGGGTCAGGGTCGCCACGCCGCCGGAATCGCGGCGCTCGAGGATGGCGGTGCGGGAGGTGAGGGCCGGCGCGTTCATCGCTATCCGCCTTTCGCAAGAGGGACGGCGCCGAACTTCGCCCGCTATCGTCGCGTTCGCAAGGCGGCCGAAAGGCCGCGTCAGGATCTGACGGGTTCCATGGCGAAACACGAGCGATTGCCGCAGATGATGACTGCCGAAGAAATGGAGGCGTTCCTCGAACGGGAGTTTCCGCAGGTCTTCGGGGCCGGCAAGACCTTCCACGTCGAGGCGGTCGACCACCGCTTCGCCCGCATGCGCTGCCGCTACGATCCGCGGCAACTCAGGCCGGGGGGCACCATCTCCGGCCCGACCATGATGACGCTGGCCGATACCGGGCTCTATGTGGCGATCCTCGCGTCCATCGGCCCGGTGGCGCTGGCGGTCACCACTAACCTCAACATCAACTTCCTGAGGAAGCCGGATCAGAGGGACCTTCTCGCCGAATGCCGGCTGGTCAAGCTCGGCAAGCGGCTGGCGGTGGGCGAGGTGTCGATCTGGTCGGAAGGGCACGAGGACGATCTCGTGGCCCACGCCACCGGCACCTATTCCATTCCGCCGGAGCGGTGAGGGCTGGTTCTCGACCCGTTCTCCAATGGAAGGCCCCACCTTTACCCTTCGGTTACACCTCCAGTCGCTTGCGTAACTCCGCCTTGGCGATCTTTTCCAGCGTCGATCGCGGCATGTCGTCGACGAGATGGACCTCGCGCGGCACCTTGAAGTTGGCGAGCGCGGCCCGGCATGCGGCGAGGATCGCATCGGCGAGCGTCGGTGGGGCGCCGGCGACACCGGCCTGCGGGATGACGAAGACCACGGGCACCTCGTCGAGCATCGGGTGCTTCTTCGCCACCACCGCCACCTCGCGGACCCCGGGGACCGTCACGACGACCTGCTCGATTTCGGAGGCGGCGACGTTCTCGCCGCCGACCTTCAGCATGTCCTTGTCGCGGTCGGCGAACTTCAGGAAACCGTCAGGGAGAAGGGTGATGCGGTCGCCGGTGATGAAATAGCCGTCCTCGTCGAAGCTCTCGGCCATCGCCTTGTCGTTGAACAGATACTCCTTGAACAGCGTCAGCCCGGGAATGCCGCGGATCCTCAGATGCCCGGTGCCGCCGACCTCGGTCGCGCGGCCGTCGTCGTCGCTGACCCGGATCTCGTATTCCGGCGCGGCGCGGCCAATGGACATGGGGATGTTCGGCTGGTGCATCTCGCCGATGATGCCGTGGGTGATGGTCTCGGTCATCCCCCACCAGCCGATGGTGCGGACGCCGAACAGCGCATCGGTCGGCGGCTGCGACACGGCGCTGCCCCACAGGCGGAAGGTGTGGGTCTTCGGGATGTCCCGTTCCATCAGGGCGCGCACGCAGAACGGCACCACCGAGGTCCAGGTGCAGCGGTGCTCGGCGGCAATTGCCCAGAAGCGGCTCGCCGAGAAGCGCGGCATGATGACGGCCGTGCCGCCCACCCAGAGGCTCGCCAGCACCGAATAGGCGAGCGCATTGGTATGGAACAGCGGCAGGTGAACGAGGTGGACGTCCTCGGGGCGCAGGTCCTCATGGGCGGCGTTGATCTTTGCGCCCCACAGGGCATTGGCGTGTGTCCACAGCACCGCCTTCGGGCGGGCGGTCGTGCCCGAGGTGTACTGGACGCTGCAGGGCCAGGCGGGATCATGCGGCCGGGACGGGCGGTCGGCGGCATCGGCGAAGAGGGCGTCGAACCGCTCCGCCCTTTCCGGGATACGGGCGCCGAGGGCCGGTTCGCCGCTGTCGTTGTCGGTGACGGCGAGCCAGCACAGGGCGGGGCAGTGGGCGGCGACGATGTCGGCATAGGCGAGCTGGGTGATGGCGGCCACCGCGCCGCAGTGTTCGGCGAAATAGGCGACCTCGGGGCCTGCCGAGCGCGTATTGGTGGTGACTGCGATCGCCCCGAGCTCGACGCAGGCGTACCAGGCCAGGATGGCTTCCAGGCAGTTGTCGAGGTGGATCAGCACGAACTCGCCAGGCTTCACGCCGCGGCGGGCAAGGCCTGCGGCCAGGGCCCCGACCCTTTCGCGGAACGCGCCGTAGGTCAGGGTGACGGCTGGCCGCTCGAAGGGCGCCCAGACGACGAAGGGATGGTCGCGCCGCGTCTCCGCCCTGAGCTTCAGGAGCCAGGGAACGTCGAGCCCGGCGAAGGGGCCGACATGGCCCGGCGGCGTCGCAACCATCGGCATGGGATATCCTCTCGGGTCGTCACGGGACGGGTTGGTCCCGCCTCCAGGGTCCGGCCAGCGTGGGGCAGGGCGGGCCGCCGCTCAACTCGCCCGTGCGGCAGATCAGCAGTCGGGCCCTGGTGATCACGATGCCGCGAGGGTTGCGGCGTGCCCTTCGATCGGCAAGTCTCGCCGCCCATCTGACGGGAGCTCGCCGTCATCCCGACCGGCAGAGGAGCCCCCATGTCCGATCTCTCCGCCTTCCCGATCACGCGCCGCTGGCCCGCCGCCCATCCCGACCGCATTCAGCTCTATTCCCTGCCGACGCCGAACGGGGTGAAGGTGTCGATCATGCTGGAGGAGACAGGGCTCCCCTATGAGCCGCACACCATCAACATCGGCGAGAACGAGACCTGGGGGCCGGAGTTTCTCTCGCTGAATCCCAATGGCAAGATCCCGGCGATCATCGATCCGGACGGTCCCGGCGGAAAGCCGATCGGCCTGTTCGAATCCGGCGCGATCCTGCTCTACCTCGCGGAAAAGACCGGCAAGTTCCTGCCCGCCGATCCGGCCGCCCGCATCGAGACGATCCAGTGGGTGTTCTTCCAGATGGCGGCGGTGGGACCGATGTTCGGGCAGCTCGGCTTCTTCCACAAGTTCGCCGGCCGCGAATACGAGGACAAGCGACCGCTGGAGCGCTACCGCGCCGAATCCCACCGTCTGATCCGGGTGCTGGAGACGCGCCTCGCCGGGCGCAGCTACATCATGGGCGACGACTACACCATCGCCGACATCGCGCTTCTCGGCTGGGTGCGCAATCTCATCGGCTTCTACGGGGCGGGGGATCTCGTCGCCTATCACGAGCTGAAGGAGGTACCGGCCTGGCTCGAACGCTGCCTCGCGCGCCCGGCCGTGCAGCGGGGACTGGAGATCCCGAAACGCCCGTAGCGGCTCGCGGGATGACCAAGTCCTTGCAAAATCGACCATAAAATAAAGGTATCAAAATACCAAATTCATAAGTCTTTGCTTTTGCTTCGAAAATTGAGCATCTCGCACATTGACCTCTGGCGCGCTCTCGCCTATAGCCCTCCCGACGCGACGGCCGGTCTCCGGTCCGCCGCTTCCGATTTCCTCTTTTCCGGAAGACACGACCATGAAGACCTATGTGGCGAAGCCCGCCGAGGTCGACAAGAAGTGGGTTCTGATCGACGCGAAGGGCCTGGTTGTGGGCCGCCTCGCGACGATCGTGGCGACGCGCCTGCGCGGCAAGCACAAGGCCACGTATACCCCCCATGTCGACTGCGGTGACAATGTCATCATCATCAATGCGGACAAGGTGGTCTTCACCGGCCGCAAGTGGGACCAGAAGGCCTACTACCATCACACCGGCTATCCGGGCGGCATCAAGGAGCGGATCGCCAAGACCATCCGCGACGGCAAGTTCCCCGAGCGCATCGTCGAGAAGGCCGTGGAGCGCATGATCCCGCGCGGTCCGCTCGGCCGCCGGCAGATGTCGAACCTGCGCGTCTATGGCGGCGACAAGCACCCCCATGAGGCCCAGGCGCCCGTCGTCCTCGACGTCGGCGTGTTGAACTCCAAGAACGTGAGGGCCTGACCATGGCTGAGACCGTTACGTCTCTCGAGGGCCTCAGCGCCCTCAAGCCGGCGGCCGCTGACGCCCCCCGGCACGTGCAGAAGCTCGACAAGCAGGGCCGCGCCTATGCCACCGGCAAGCGCAAGGACGCGGTCGCCCGAGTCTGGGTCAAGCCGGGCTCCGGCAAGATCACCGTCAACGACCGCACGCTCGAGGTCTATTTCGCGCGTCCGGTTCTGCGCATGCTGCTGAAGCAGCCGCTGGTCCTCGTCGGCCGCGACACGCAGTACGACATCAACGTCACGGTCGCCGGCGGCGGGCTTTCGGGCCAGGCCGGCGCAGTGCGCCACGGCATTTCCAAGGCTCTGACCTACTACGAGCCGGATCTGCGCGGCACGCTGAAGAAGGGTGGCTTCCTCACCCGCGACAGCCGCGTGGTCGAGCGCAAGAAGTACGGCAAGGCAAAGGCCCGCCGGTCCTTCCAGTTCTCGAAGCGCTGATCCGTTTCACATCGGTCGACATGGAAAAGCCGGGCCTTGCGCCCGGCTTTTTCGTTGGCTGAAGCGGACGATCTGGCGAAGTTCGCCGTGACCATCGAGAAGGTTGTTGGCTGGGCTGAGGAGGAGCGGCGCCTCAAGCCATACAATCCGCCCAATGGTCAGCGCGGCCGTTCGCCTTGCCGATTGTCCGATTTCCCGCGCGCTCCGCGTTCTTGAAAATGCGAATGCGGCTAGACCTGCCGCCCGGCCTGCTGCGCCCACCATTCGCGGTTGGCGGCGATATGCTCGCGGAACTCTTCCGCTGAACCAAACCCATAATCACCGCTCTTCGTTCGGACGCGGATCGTGCCGTCGGACAGGATAGTATAGTAGAGTCCGAGATAGGTTCTGGTCGATACAACCGTGGGCTCGCCAGAGTTCGAGGCGGGCGCCGGCTCTCCGACAACTGGCGCGACCTGTTTCTCCCCGCAGACTGTAGGGGGCGGGGTCGGGGGTATCTTAGCGGCGAGGGCAGCTGGCAGCGTCCGCAATGTCTGAATGACTTGGTGGCCTGCTACCGCCACGGCGACGGTCACCAAGCCGCCCGTCCACAGCACCGCGCCTAGCGTCTCATGGGTGACATATTTGGCGCTCACGGAAATGACGATGCCGAAGAATGCCGTAATGGCACCTACCAACGCCAGAAATACAATCATGAGATGCTCCCGCGATGACGCGCGAGCTTAAGGCGAAGTACCCCGCGAGGGCAAAGGCCTGATGGCGATCACGGTCCGGCGTCGAATCTTGGTCGGCTCCTGCCGACAAGAACAAGCGTCAGGCGTTCTTCGGCACGAGCTTGTCGTGAGCGGGCGCCGTGGTGCCGTCCTCTGTGGCAGTGAAATGGGCCTCGCGCAGGCCCTTTGCGCCCGTTCCTTCGCGCTTCGCCGCCTCTTGTCCTCGCGCTCCGTCGCCATCCTTGTTCATCCAGTGCTGGCTGACGATGGTGGTGCCGGGCTCGTTGGTCGTCGTCTTTTTGGTTCGGGTGCGGCTCGCCTTGTCGGCCATGATCGCGTCTCCTTCGGGGTTCCCTGTCAGAACCGCCGGCAGGGCGGGGCGGTTCCTTGCCCGTCGCTCGACGCCGGTCTAGGCAGTCTCGATCATGGAGAAGTCCGATCATGGCCATAGACGCCTCGCCCGTTCCGCAGGCCTTGCGCGATGCCGCCTACAACAACGGCCAGGCCGTACCGACCTGGGTCGAAAAGTTCGCGGGATGGACAGCCGAATCCGCCGCGATCCGCGCGCGGTTCAGTTCGACCATGGATCTGCCCTACGGCCGGGGTGAGCGGCAGAAGATCGACCTCTATCCCAGGCGCGATGCCAGCGCGCCATGCCTCGTCTATTTCCATGGCGGCTACTGGATGCGCAATTCGCGCGAGATGTTCGCCGTGCTCGGGGAGGGCGTCGCGGCCCACGGCTGGTCGGTCGCCATGCCCGGCTACACGCTGGCGCCTGATGCGACGCTGGCCGACATCGTCGCCGAATGCAGCGCCGCCCTCGACTGGCTCGCGGCCAACGGCGCCGCGCATGGCGTCAAGGGTCCGCTGATCGTCTCGGGCTGGTCGGCCGGCGGGCATCTCGCCGCCATGGCGCTGAGCCACGAGGCGGTGACGGCCGGCCTCGCCATCTCCGGCATCTTCGAGTTGGCGCCGCTCGCCGACACCTATCTGAATGAAAAGCTGACGCTCTCGCCTGCCGAGATCGCCGACCTGTCGCCGCTGCGCCGTCCGCCGGTGATGAAGCCGCTCGCCGTCACCTATGGCGGCAATGAACTGCCCGCGCTGGTGGCCAATTCCCACGCCTTCCACGCCACGCGGGCGCGGGTCGGCGCACCGGGGCCTCTGATCCCCGTCGCCGGCGCCGAGCATTTCTCCATTCTCGACACGATGCGCAGTCCCGAGGGCGCCCTGACGCGGGCGCTCCTCGACATCGCCCGCTAGCTGCCGATCCGCCCGCCACCCTTGCGGGTGATGGCGACGACCGCGGGACGCGGTGGCATGCCCGGCGCGAAATCCGGCCAACGCGTCAGCGGCTGCTCGAAGGTCGAGCCGCGCTCCTCGCCGGGATGCTGAATGGCGACGAAGAAGGTCTCGCCGTCCGGTGTGAATTCCGGGCCGCAGAGTTCGGCGCCAAAGGGGCACTTGAAGAACAGCTTGGAGGTGCCGCGCGCCTCGCCCTCCGTCTCGATCGCCCAGACGCCGTCGTTGCGGCCCGTCACGGCGGGGCTGTTGCCGTCGGTGGTGATCCAAAGCCGCCCGTCGGCGTCGATGGCGCAATTGTCCGGCATGGCGAACCAGCCGTCCTGCGAAGTCCGGCTGTTGAAGGTGGCGCCCACCGCCGCCACGGCGGGGTCGCCGCAGCGCACGAGGATGTCCCAGGTGAAGCGCGGCGCGGCATGGTCGCGCCCGTCGGGCAGCATCTCGATGATGTGGCCGAAGCGGTTGTCGGCGCGCGGGTTGGCCGGGTCGACCTCGTCCTCCTTGCGGCGGTTGTTGCTGGTCAGCATGACATAGACCTTGTCGGTCTTGGGGTTCGCCTCGACGTCCTCCGGCCGGTCCATGCGGGTGGCGCCGAGGAGGTCCGCGGCGCGGCGCGTTTCGATCACCACGTCGGCCTGGGAGTGGAAGCCGTTGGCGGGGGTCAGCGGTCCGGTACCGAAAACGAGCGGCAGCCAGTCGCCGGTGCCGTCGGCATTGTAGCGGGCGACGGAGAGCGTGCCGGCATCGAGCAGGTCGGCATCGCGCGCCCGGTCGCCGGTGACACGGCCTTCGGTGACGAAGCGATAGACGTGGTCGAAGCGTTCGTCGTCGCCGGAGTAGAGCACGTAGCGGCCGTCGCGCGCGGTGATGCCGGCCGCGCCCTCGTGCTTGAAGCGGCCGAGGGCGGTGCGCTTCTTCGGCGTCGAGGCGGGATCGAAGGGATCGATCTCCACCACCCAGCCGAAGCGGTTCGCCTCGTTCGGCTCCTTGTCGAGGCTGAAGCGGTCGACATGATCGCCCCAGTTAAGCCAGCGGCCGGGAATGCCCATGCGACGGTAGTTCGCGGCCTCCGGATGGCCCTCCGGCAGGCGTCCCGTGAAGTAGCCGTTGATGTTCTCCTCGCAGGTCAGCCAGGTGCCCCAGGGTGTGCGGCCGCCGGCGCAGTTGTTGAGCATTCCAAGGACGCGTCGGCCGGTCGGATCGGCGTTTGTCTGCAGGCGCCGGTGACCGGCGGCCGGACCGGTCATCTCCATCGGCGTCTCGGCAGTGATGCGGCGGGCGTGGCGCGACCCGGCGACGACCTGCCAGGTCTCGCCCTCGCGGCGCACCTCGAGCACGCTGCCGCCATGGGCCATCATCTCGATGGCGACGAACTCCGCCGTCATGCCGGCGAAGGCCTTGTCGCGGCCGAGCGGCCCGCCGGCATCCTGCCGGCCGAGGCCGGGAAACATCAGTTCCTCGTTGGTGTATTCGTGGTTGACGCAGAGCAGGCCGTGGCGCGAGGGATCGGCGGCGCCGGGCATCGGGAAGTAGCCGAGATAGTCGTTGTTGTAGCCGAACTGGCGCGCCTGGCTCGCGGCGGTCTGGGCGGCGGGGGCGAAGGGCGGCGCATCGGCGAGAACCGGATCGCCCCAGCGGATCAGCACCTCGGCCGCATGGCCCTCGGCCACTTCGGCGCGGTCGGTGGGAGCCGAGGACAGTTCCCTGAAGCCGAAGGAGGGCGTCGTATTGTCGACGCCCGCCGGCTGCGCGGCGGCGGTGCGCGCGGCGAGCCTCGCCGGTCCCAGCGCCGCCGTGATGGCGCCGACGCCGAGCAGGCCCTTCATCAGGTCGCGGCGGTCGTAGCGCGCGGCGACGACGTCGCCGATCGTCGGATTGTCCGGCGCGCTGGTGCCGGCATCCTCAGCGAACTCGGCCGCCTGCGAGCGGCTGAGGGGCGCTTCTGAAGGGTCGGGGTCGGGCAGCGGATCGGACATGGCGGGCTCCTGTTGAACGACAGGCTAGAGCGGAGCGCGTCCCTGCGACACCGCCATGACAGCGCCCGGCACCCGGCGACTTGCGACAAAAATGCCACAGCCGACCCGCTTCTGCCGCTGGAGGAGCCGCCGTCGCCGAAGCCGCCGCCGGCGACAAGGCCTCGTTTACGCGCGCGCCCCTATCGTCCGTTTCCAGCGGCCAGGATGACCGCGAGCGTACGGAGTGACGTGATGGACCGCGTATTCGGACTGGTCACCGTCGAAGCCGACATGGCGAAGCTGATGCGGGCGGCGGAACGCGCCGGCCTGGCGCTCGGCTGCATCGACCCGGAAGAGACGAGCCTGGTGCTTCCCGGCGACGTGAAGGACCCGGAATGGACGCTCGGCCGCATCGGCGCCTGGGCCATCACGATGGCGCTGGCCGCTGCCTTCCTGGTGCTGTGAGGCGCGCCGCCTCGCCGGATCTGCACGACCCTCGCCGCCCCGACCCCCGTACGAGCGCCTGCCTTGCTGAACGGCCGGGTTGACGACCAGCCGGCTCGCCACCGAACCTGCCGCAACAAGGTCGATGGGCGGCGGGCAGGAGATGCGGGCGATGATCGAGGTGGTGCATACCGGACCGGGCGTCGTGCTCGGCGACCATCCGGCCTATCTCGCGCCCGGCCGCTTCATAGACAGCGATCATCCCGCCATCCGCGAGCGGGCCGCATCGCTCGTCGCGGGTGCCGTCGGTGATCGCGAGAAGGCGGTCAGGCTCTTCCATCACGTGCGCGATGGCTGGCGGTACGACCCGTTCCACTTCCGCCTGACGCCCGAACACCACACCGCGAGTACCGTGCTCGGTGTCGACTACGGCTACTGCATCACCAAGGCGGTGCTGCTGTCGGCGCTCGCCCGCGCCGTCGGCATTGCCTCCGCCATCGGCCTCGCCGACGTCACAAACCACCTGACCTCGGAGAAGCTGACGCGGCAGATGGGTGGCAGCACGCTGTTCGTCGATCACGGCTTCTCGGTCCTGAAGATCGACGGCGCCTGGGTGAAGGCGGCGCCGGCCTTCAACATCGAGCTGTGCGAGCGCTTCGGCGTGGCGCCGACCGAATTCGACGGGACGGCGGACGCCATCCTGCAGGAATTCGACGCGCGGGGCCGCCGGCACATGGAGTACCTCCGCCACCACGGCTCCTGGTCGGACCTGCCCTTCGACAAGGTGGAGCGCGATTTTCACGCGGCCTATGCGGGCTCCGACATGATCCGGGCGGCAAAGGCGGAGGGGGAGGGGGCCGCGACAGCGGCTCAGGCCGACGACCCTTTCGGGGTCGTGTCGCGTCGGGCTGAGTGACTCCCAACAAAACGGGCGCCCGAGGGCGCCCGCGAAAGGTGACAGCGGCCTGAAGCCGGCGGCATGGAGGAAGCCCGGGAAACAGTCTTCTCCGACAGGCACCGGCGCGGCCGGTGCGGGGCAGGGCGGGCCCGAAGGCCCGCCCGGTCCGGATCAGACCGAGTAGTACATGTCGTACTCGACCGGGTGCGGCGTCATCTCGAAGCGCATCACCTCGGTCATCTTCAGCTCGATGTAGCTGTCGATGAAGTCGTCGTTGAAGACGCCGCCGGCCTTCAGGTAGGCGCGGTCCTTGTCGAGGTTCTGGAGAGCCTCGCGCAGCGAGCCGCACACCGTCGGGATCTTCTTCAGCTCCTTCGGCGGCAGGTCATAGAGATCCTTATCCATGGCGGAGCCCGGATCGATCTTGTTGGTGATGCCGTCGAGGCCGGCCATCAGCATCGCCGCGAACGCCAGGTAGGGGTTGGCGGTCGGGTCGGGGAAGCGGACCTCAACGCGCTTGGCCTTCGGGTTGGCCGTCCACGGAATACGGCAGGAGGCCGAGCGGTTGCGGGCCGAATAGGCCAGCAGCACCGGAGCTTCGTAGCCGGGGACCAGACGCTTGTAGGAGTTGGTCGACGGGTTGGTGAAGGCGTTCAGGGATTTGGCGTGCTTGATGATGCCGCCGATGTACCAGAGGCACTCCTGGCTGAGATCGGCATACTTGTTGCCGGCGAACAGCGGCTTGCCGCCCTTCCAGATCGACTGGTGCACGTGCATGCCCGAGCCGTTGTCGCCGAAGACGGGCTTCGGCATGAAGGTGGCGGTCTTGCCGTAGATGTTGGCGACCTGATGGATGCAGTACTTGTAGATCTGCATCTGGTCGGCCATGTGCGTCAGCGTGTCGAACTTCATGCCGAGCTCGTGCTGGGCGGAAGCGACCTCGTGGTGATGCTTCTCGACCTTCACGCCCATCTTGGCCATGGAGGCGAGCATCTCGCCGCGCATGTCCTGCAGGCTGTCAATCGGCGGCACGGGGAAGTAGCCGCCCTTGGTGCGGACGCGGTGGCCGAGGTTGCCGCCCTCGTAGTCGGTGTAGGAGTTGGTCGGCAGCTCGGACGAATCCACCTTGAAGCCGGTGTGGTAGGGCTCGGCGGCGAACTTCACGTCGTCGAAGACGAAGAACTCGGCCTCGGGGCCGACGAAGATGGTGTCGCCGATCTTGGTCGACTTCAGATAGGCCTCGGCCTTCCTGGCGATGCCGCGCGGGTCGCGGTTGTAGGGCTCGCCGGTCGAGGGCTCGAGAATGTCGCAGACGATGGACAGCGTCGTCTCGGCGAAGAAGGGGTCGATCTGGGCGGTCGACGGGTCGAGCATGAGGAGCATGTCGGACTCGTTGATCGCCTTCCAGCCGGCGATCGAGGAGCCGTCGAACATCGTGCCCTCGGCGAAGATCTCCTCGTCGATCATGGTGATGTCGAAGGTGACGTGCTGCCACTTGCCACGCGGGTCGGTGAAGCGGAGATCGACGTACTTCACGTCGTTCTCCTTGATCATTTTCAGGACATCCTTGGCAGTCGTCATTGTGCTTCCTCTTGGTTTGCACGTTTGCATGCGGCGGGCAGGCCCGCCGAATTCCGATCAGATCGCGTCGAGGCCGGATTCGCCGGTGCGGATGCGGATGGCTTCCTCGATGGTGGAGACGAATATCTTGCCGTCGCCGATGCGTCCGGTCTGCGCGGCACGGCGGATGGCGTCGATTGCCTTCTCTACCATGTCGTCGGGCATGACGATCTCGATCTTCACCTTGGGCAGGAAATCCACGACATATTCAGCGCCGCGATAGAGCTCCGTGTGACCCTTCTGGCGGCCAAATCCCTTCGCCTCGGTGACGGTGATGCCCTGGAGGCCTACCTCCTGGAGCGCCTCCTTCACCTCATCGAGCTTGAATGGCTTGATGATCGCCTCGATCTTCTTCATCCCGTTCCTGCTCCTGTGATCCGGTCATCGGCATTGGCGGCCGCGTCGCCAGACCGCTTCGCGGGCTAGCAGAAGGCGTGCCAGAGTGAGCCGCGTGCAATTCTGCTGGAATTGCAAGGGGAAAGCCATCCGTGTCTTTCGAGCGCCATGGCGCTGGAACGAAGAGATGATCACAGAACAGGCATGTTGACCAATCGATAGGCATATCGGCTGGTCGCGGTCGGCGGCCGTGGCGTCCTCCGGTTCGACATGCCCTAATCTTAGGCAGACAATTCGCGCGGACCGGCAACCTGAACGATTGACCCGTGCGTGGACGCTGCCGAAGGTAGCGCCATGACACGCCAATCCTGCGCCCTTCTGACGCCGCGCGCCATGGCCGAGGCCGATCGCCTGACCATCGCGGCGGGAACGCCGGGCGCCGTACTGATGCATCGCGCGGGCGTTGCAATCGCCGACGCGGTGGCGCGCGCGACCCCGCTCGGCGCGCGCATCGCGGTCCTGTGCGGGCCTGGCAACAATGGCGGCGACGGTTATGTGGCCGCCAAGGTCCTGCGCGAGCGCGGGTTCAGCGTGACGGTTGCGGCCTCCGGCCCGCCCCAGGGCCGGGCCGGGGATGCGGTGGCGGCGGCCGAAGCCTGGGGGCGGGCGCCCGTCCCGCTGGAAAAATGGGCCGCGAGCCGGCCGGCCGTCGTCGTCGATGCGCTCTATGGCGCGGGGCTTGCCCGTGACATCGATGGCGAGGACGCCGCGGTGATCGCCGCCGTCAACGCCGCCGGCTGCCGGGTCGTTGCGGCCGACATCGCCTCCGGCATTGATGGCGAGACGGGCGCGATCCGCGGCCTGGCCGTCAAGGCGGACGAGACCGTCACCTTCTTCCGCCGCAAGCCGGGTCACCTGCTCCTGCCCGGACGGCTGCTTTGCGGCACGGTCAGGGTGGCCGACATCGGCATTCCGGCGTCCGTGCTGGAGACGATCGGCCTCTGGGCCTTCGCCAACGAGCCGGAATTGTGGGGTGATCTCTTCCCGTTTCCCCGCGTCGAGGGCCACAAATACCGTCGCGGACATGCCGTGGTCGTCTCCGGCACGATGACCCGCACCGGGGCCGCGCGGCTCGCGGCGCGCGGTGCGCTCCGGGCCGGGGCAGGGCTGGTGACCATGGCCTCGCCGCCGGAGGCGCTGGCGGTCAACGCGGCGCATCTCACCGCCATCATGATCGAGCGCATGGAGGGGGTGGCCGGGCTGGCAACGATCCTTTCCGACCGTCGGCGCAATGCTGTCTGCCTGGGGCCGGCGCTGGGCACCGGCGCGGGGACGCGGGTGCTTGTGGCCGAGGCGCTGGCGAGCGGGGCCGCCACCGTCCTGGACGCCGATGCGCTGACCGCCTTCGCCGATGCGCCCGACGCGCTCTTCGCCGGCATCCGCGCCTGGCCCGACCGGCCGGTGGTGTTGACGCCGCACGGCGGCGAATTCTCCCGGCTGTTCGGCGCGGTGGAGCAAGGCTCCAGGCTCGACGCGGCCCGCCGGGCGGCCGAGCAGTCCGGGGCCGTCGTGATCCTGAAGGGGCCGGACACCGTGGTGGCCGCGCCGGACGGGCGCGTCGCGATCGCCGCCAACGCGCCGCCCTGGCTCGCCACGGCGGGCTCGGGCGACGTGCTGGCCGGGATCGTGACCGGTCTGCTGGCGCAGGGCATGCCCGCCTTCGAGGCGGCGAGCGCCGCGGTCTGGATGCATGGCGAGGCGGGGCAGGCGGCAGGCATCGGGCTGATCGCTGAGGACTTGCCGGAGGCGTTGCCGGGGGTGTTCGCAAGCCTCGCCAGCCGGCTGGCCGGAGTTGCTGGCTAGCCGACCTCGAAGGCGGCGACGAGCGGTCCCTGCGGATCGTTGATCGCCTGCGCCGTCATCAGGAAACGCCCTGCCGTTTCGGCGAGGAAGGCGATGCGCGCCGTGGTGGCCGGGGCAATGAGGACGGTGTCGAGGAAGAAGGGCTTCCAGCCGTCGTCGAGCCCGTCGAGCAGGCGGGCCGGATGTCCCTCAATGTGGATCGCCTGGAACTGCGCCGTGTCGTTGCGCAGCGCCGCCGTGACGACGGCGCCGCGGCGGATCCTGAACAGCGGGTCGCGGGGAGCGGACCGCTCGCTCCGCCCGCCGAAGGTGACGACGCCGGCCACGCCCGTTGCGACGGCGAGGTCGAGCCGCGTCGCGCGGCGGAAATCCATCGCCTGCGGCAGCGGATTGGGCGAAAGGGGCGCCGTCGGCCCGAGAGGCGCATCCCTGAGTGGGGAGCCCGTGACCGAGAGCCGGCCGGCAAGGGTCGTCCCGGCAAAGTTCACGATCGTGACCGGAACGTCGGGGCCGGCCGGTCCCGCGACGTCCCACATGATCTCGGCCCGCTGGCCCGGCGCGAGCAGGAGGCGGCCGCCGTCGAGGCGGAAGGGCTCGCAGGGCTGGCTGTCCAGCGCGACCAGCGTCAGCGCCTGGTCGGGGACGGTCATCTGCAGGATGCGATGGGCCGTCCCGTTGGCGAGGCGAAGCCACAGACGCTCGTTCGGCCGGGCCTCCAGCGCGAGGTCCGGCTTTCCGTCCACCAGAATGACCGGCGTCGTGTCGGTCGAGCCGACCTCCGAGAGCAGCATCGCGATCTCGCGGTCGTGGACCGGCGGACGGGCGTCGTCGACGATGAGGAGGCCGGCGAGACCGCGCCGCAACTGATCCTCGCCTCCCGCCAGACGGGGACGATAGAGGAAGGTGCCGGCATCGCGGGGCGTGACGGCATGGCGGGCGGTGGCGCCGGGCTGAAGCGGCAGGGATGCCACATCCGCCGCGCCGCGCCGCAGCCCGTGCCAGTGGAGTTGCGTCGGCTCGGCGAGGTCGTTGCGGAGATCGACGGCGATCGGTTCGCCGCGCCGGACGCGGATCACCGGTCCGGGCTGACGCCCATCATAGCCGAGGAAGGGCGTCACTGGTCCGTCGGGACCCGCGAGGCGGGCGTCGCCGGCTGCGGCGGTCAGTCGCAGAACCGGCGTGTCCGCCATTGCCGAGCGTGACCCCGTCACGGTGCCGAGGCCCGCGAGGGGCAGGGCGGCAAGGAGCGCGCGGCGACTGGGATCGGAGCGGAGCGGCATGGACGGACTTTCGGCTGGCCCGGAGGCCGGGTGGAAATGTGTGCCGGATCGGGATGGCACGATTGTTGAGGAGGTCTCGTTCCGGGTCCCGATTGGAGGCACTCCATGGCGAAATTAGCAGTGATCGGTGTCGGTGGCCTTGTCGCCGCCGGATATCTCGGTGTCATCCCCCACAGCCAGGCGAGCGTTGCGCTCGGCGCTGCGGCCGCGACCGTCCTGATGGTCTGGATCGGCCTGTTCGCGCGGGTCTGAGGCCCCGAACGGCGCGGCGAGCCCGCATTTTCTTGATGCAATCGCCCGGGGGCGGTGTTATGAGGCCGCGCCCGGCGGGTGACTTGCATCCGAAGGGACGAGAAGCTATTTCGAGCGGCCCTCGGCGGGCGTGGTGGAATTGGTAGACACGCGGGATTTAGGTTCCCGTGGCGAAAGTCGTGGGGGTTCAAGTCCCTCCGCCCGCACCATCCTGCCGGCCGCGCCGATCACGAACACGAAAGAAACCAAGCCATGCAGGTGACCGCCACCCTGTCCGAAGGTCTCAAGCGCGAATTCCGCGTGGTGGTGCCGGTGACCGACCTTGCCGCCCGGGCCGACGCCCGGCTCGACGACCTGAAGGGCCGCGTCAACATCAACGGGTTCCGTCCCGGCAAGGTGCCGATGCATCACCTGAAGAAGCTCTATGGCAAGGCCGTGCTGGCCGAGACCATCGAGGCTCTCGTCGGCGAGACGAACCAGAAGATCGTCGAGGAGAACGGCTTCAAGCTGGCGCAGGAGCCCTCCGTGAAGCTGCCCGAGGCCGAGGCCGAGGCGAAGGCCGTGTTCGACGGCACCGCCGACCTCGACTACACGGTGGCCTTCGAGGTCCTGCCGACCATCCAGCTTGCCGACTTCAAGGGCATCAAGGTCGAGAAGCCGGTCGTCGAGCCGGCCGAGGCCGACGTTCAGTCGATGCTGGAGACCATGGCCAAGCAGAACCGTCCGTTCGAGGCCAAGGCCGAAGGCGCGAGCGCGGAGGACGGCGACCGCCTGACAATCTCGTTCGTCGGCACCATCGACGGCGAGAAGTTCGAGGGCGGCACCGCCGAGGACATCCAGCTCGAGCTCGGCTCGAAGTCCTTCATTCCCGGCTTCGAAGACCAGCTGGTCGGCGTCAAGGCCGGCGATGAGAAGGTCGTCAACGTCAAGTTTCCGTCGAACTACATGGCCGAGGCTCTGGCCGGCAAGGATGCCGAGTTCGCCGTCACCGTGAAGTCGATCGAGAAGCCCGGCGACCGCGCTATCGACGACGAGTTCGCCAAGATGGTCGGCTTCGAGGACCTCGCCAAGTTGAAGGCCGCCGTCTCCGATCGCCTGAAGAGCGAATACGCCGCCGCCTCGCGCCGCAAGGTGAAGCGCTCGCTGCTCGACGCGCTCGACGAGAAGCACGCCTTCGACCTGCCGCAGACGCTGGTCGACCAGGAGTTCGAGAGCGTGTGGCGCCAGGTGAGCCAGGACCTCGAGTCCCGTGGCAAGACCTTCACCGACGAAGAGACCACCGAGGAAAAGGCGCGCGAGGAATATCGCCAGATCGCCGAGCGCCGCGTGCGCCTCGGCCTCGTCCTTGCGGAAATTGGCGAGAAGGCCCAGATCAAGGTCACGGACGAGGAAGTGTCGCGCGCCGTGGTCGAGCGTGCGCGCCAGTTCCCCGGACAGGAGCAGCAGGTCTGGGACTACTACCGCAAGACGCCCCAGGCGCTGGCTTCGCTCCGCGCCCCGATCTTCGAGGAGAAGGTCGTGGACTACATCCTCGAGCTCGCCGACGTGACCGAGAAGACCGTCTCCAAGGACGACCTCTTCAAGGACAACGAGGACGAGGAAGCCGCCTGAATGGGGCCGCGACCGGACAATTCCTGGTGAGGGAAGGGCCGCCGCTGGCGGCCCTTCGCTTTTCCGGAGCCCCGTTCACCCCACCTGCGCATTGCCGTTAGGATGTCGTCAAAGAGATTCGGGGAATGCTCTGCCCGAATCGCGACCCCAAAGGACCGAAGACGATGAGAGACCCGCACGACACGCTGATGAACTATCTGGTCCCGATGGTGGTCGAGCAGACCAATCGCGGCGAGCGTTCCTACGACATCTACTCGCGCCTGCTGAAGGAGCGCATCATCTTCCTGTCGGGTCCGGTCGAGGACGGCATGGCGACGCTGATCGTCGCCCAGCTGCTGTTCCTAGAGGCGGAGAACCCGAAGAAGGAGATCAACATGTACATCAACTCGCCGGGCGGTGTCGTCACGGCGGGCATGTCGATCTACGACACGATGCAGTTCATCAAGCCGGCCGTCACTACGCTCTGCATGGGCCAGGCCGCCTCGATGGGTTCGCTGCTGCTCACCGCGGGCGCCAAGGGCCAGCGCTTCGCCCTGCCGAATTCGCGCATCATGGTGCACCAGCCCTCGGGCGGCTATCGCGGCCAGGTGACGGACATCCTGATCCACGCCGAAGAGGTGAAGGAACTGAAGTCGCGGCTGAACGGCATCTACGTGAAGCATACTGGCCGGACGCTGAAGGAGATCGAGGACGCCCTCGAGCGCGATAATTTCATGTCGGCGCAGAAGGCGCAGGAATTCGGCCTCATCGACAAGGTCATCGAGGAACGCGCCGAGGAAGCCGAGCCCGCCAAGGCGTGATCGGGCAGGCGCGGGTGTCGCTTTTGGGACACCATCGGCGGCCCGCACCTTGCATAGACTGATCCAGCGTCACACGCGGCTCGTTATGAATTGTGTGTGACAAAATAGCATTAAGCCTTTCTTGATCCGGCGGGGCGCACCATGTTTGGCTATTCGGCCAAGGTGCGTTCGGGGTCGAGAAACCGAGGGACCTCCGGGGTCTCGCGTCAGACGATCCGGATCCGATGAGGATGCGGGTCGCGTTGGAGAGACATGATGAGCAAGGCCGGCAGCGACGCGAAGAACACCCTCTACTGTTCCTTCTGCGGCAAGAGCCAGCATGAGGTCCGCAAGCTGATTGCCGGGCCAACGGTCTTCATCTGCGACGAATGCGTCGAGCTCTGCATGGACATCATCCGTGAAGAGTCGAAGTCCTCGCTGGTCAAGTCCAAGGACGGCGTTCCGACGCCGAAGGAGATCTGCAAGGTCCTGGACGACTATGTGATCGGCCAGTTCCACGCCAAGCGGGTGCTGTCGGTTGCGGTCCACAACCACTACAAGCGGCTCAACCACGCCAGCAAGCACAGCGACGTCGAGCTGTCGAAGTCGAACATCCTGCTGATCGGTCCAACCGGATCGGGCAAGACTCTGCTCGCCCAGACGCTCGCCCGCATCCTCGACGTGCCCTTCACCATGGCCGATGCGACGACGCTGACGGAGGCCGGCTATGTCGGCGAGGACGTCGAGAACATCATCCTGAAGCTGCTGCAGGCCTCGGACTACAATGTCGAGCGGGCCCAGCGCGGTATCGTCTACATCGACGAGATCGACAAGATCTCGCGCAAGTCCGACAATCCCTCCATCACCCGCGACGTGTCGGGAGAGGGCGTGCAGCAGGCGCTCTTGAAGATCATGGAAGGCACGGTCGCCTCCGTGCCGCCGCAGGGCGGACGCAAGCACCCCCAGCAGGAGTTCCTGCAGGTCGACACCTCCAACATCCTGTTCATCTGCGGCGGCGCCTTCGCCGGCCTCGAGAAGATCATCTCGACCAAGGGGCAGGGCTCGTCGATCGGCTTCGGCGCCACGGTGCGCGCGCCGGAAGAGCGTCGGACCGGCGAGATCTTCCGCGAGGTCGAGCCCGAGGATCTGCTGAAGTACGGTCTCATCCCCGAGTTCGTCGGCCGCCTGCCGGTTCTGGCGACGCTTGAAGACCTCGACGAGACGGCGCTGACCAAGATCCTGACCGAGCCGAAGAACGCCCTGGTCAAGCAGTACCAGCGGCTGTTCGAGATGGAGAATGTCGACCTGACCTTCCACGAGGACGCCCTCGGCGCCATCTCGCGCAAGGCCATCGAGCGCAAAACCGGCGCCCGCGGCCTGCGGTCGATCATGGAGGGCATCCTGCTCGACACCATGTACGACCTGCCGGGCCTGGAAGGCGTCGAGGAGGTGGTGATCTCCGACGAGGTGGTGCAGGGCAAGGCCCGGCCGCTCTACATCTATGCCGAGAAGGAGAAGGCGCAGAGCGCCTGATTCCTCTTCTCCGGCCATCGACCAGGGCGGGCCTTCGGGTCCGCCCTTTTCGTTTGTGCGCCGCCGAAGGATCCGGGTGGCGTGGCATTTCCGCCGCCCGGCCGCGCCACTGTGGGGCAGAACCTTTCGCCGCCTTGACACCTGCCGGGCGGGTCTCCACCTAATGGATACCGACAGACCCCCGGGCAGGGATTTGTGCCCGAGGTCGGCCAAGCGCCTCGAGTCCCCTCAAGGAAGCCGGAGAGCTTCCGATCCGGCCTCAATCCCGCCGCCGTCCCCGCGCGACAAGAGCGTAATTCCGCGTCATCCTTGCCAGGAATCATCCGAGCGCCGCCGTCGGCGCGGGCCCATCCGGGCCGCTTCGCGGCGTGTCGAGGAAAGGACGAGTGAATCATGAGCGAGACCAAGAAGCGTCCGCCCCTCAACCCCGGCGAGGTCAAGACCTTCCCGGTTCTGCCGCTGCGCGACATCGTGGTGTTTCCCCACATGATCGTGCCGCTCTTCGTCGGCCGCGAGAAATCGATTCGCGCCCTCGAGGAGGTCATGCGCGCCGAGACTCATATCCTGCTCGCCACCCAGATGAAGGCGCAGGACGACGATCCGGAGCCGGATTCCATCTACGAGATCGGTACGCTGGCCAGCGTGCTTCAGCTCCTCAAGCTGCCCGACGGCACCGTCAAGGTGCTGGTCGAGGGCGTGTCGCGCGCCCGCATCGGTCCCTATTCCGGCCGCGAGGAGTTCTATGAGGCGGAAGCGACGACCGTCGCCGACGAGATCACCGACAAGGTCCAGGTCCAGGCGCTCGCCCGTTCGGTGGTCACCGAGTTCGAGGGCTATGTGAAGCTGAACAAGAAGGTCTCGCCCGAGATCGTCTCGGTGGTCAGCCAGATCGACGAGCCGTCCAAGCTCGCCGACACGGTGGCCTCGCATCTGGCGGTGAAGATCTCCGACAAGCAGGCCGTGCTGGAGACGATCGACGTCGCCAAGCGCCTCGAGAAGGCGCTCGGCCTGATGGAGAGCGAGATCTCCGTGCTGCAGGTCGAGAAGAAGATCCGCACCCGCGTCAAGCGGCAGATGGAGAAGACCCAGCGCGAGTACTACCTCAACGAGCAGATGAAGGCGATCCAGAAGGAACTCGGCGACGAGGACGGTCGGGACGAACTCGTCGAGCTCGAGGACAAGATCAAGCGCACGAAGCTCTCGAAGGAGGCCCGCGACAAGGCCCACCACGAGCTGAAGAAGCTGCGCCAGATGTCGCCGATGTCGGCCGAGGCCACCGTCGTCAGGAACTATCTCGACTGGCTCCTGTCCCTGCCGTGGGGCAAGAAGAGCAAGATCAAGAAGGACCTGCCGGGCGCCCAGACCCTGCTCGACGCCGACCATTTCGGCCTCGACAAGGTCAAGGACCGCATCGTCGAGTACCTGGCCGTGCAGCAGCGCGCCAACAAGCTCACCGGTCCGATCCTCTGCCTCGTCGGTCCGCCCGGCGTCGGCAAGACCTCGCTCGGCAAGTCGATCGCCAAGGCGACGGGACGCGAGTTCGTGCGCATCTCGCTCGGCGGTGTGCGTGACGAGGCCGAGATCCGCGGCCACCGGCGCACCTATATCGGGTCCATGCCCGGCAAGATCATCCAGTCGATGAAGAAGGCCAAGACGGCGAACCCGCTGTTCCTGCTCGACGAGATCGACAAGATGGGCCAGGACTTCCGCGGCGACCCGTCGGCGGCCCTCCTCGAGGTTCTCGACCCCGAGCAGAACGCCACGTTCAACGATCACTATCTGGAGGTCGACTTCGACCTCTCGAGCGTGATGTTCGTCACCACGGCGAACACGCTGAACATTCCGCCGGCCCTTCTGGACCGCATGGAGACGATCCGCATCGCCGGCTACACCGAGGACGAGAAGCGGGAGATCGCCAAGAAGCACCTGATCCCCAACGCCATCGCCAAGCATGGCCTGACGGAGAAGGACTGGTCGATCACCGACGAGGCGCTGATGACGGTCGTGCGCCGTTACACGCGCGAGGCCGGCGTCCGCAACCTGGAACGCGAGATGTCCAATCTCGTCCGCAAGGGCGTGAAGGACCTGACGCTGACCAAGAAGAAGACGATCAAGGTCACCCCGAAGGTGGTCGAGGAGTATCTCGGCGTGCCGCGCTATCGCTATGGCATGGCGGAGACCGAGGATCAGGTGGGCGCCGTCACCGGCCTTGCCTGGACCGAGGTCGGCGGCGAGCTGCTCACCATCGAGGCCGTGATGATGCCCGGCAAGGGCCGCATGACGGTCACCGGCAACCTCAAGGACGTGATGAAGGAGTCGATCTCGGCAGCCGCGTCCTACGTCCGTTCGCGGTCGCTGGCCTTCGGGATCAAGCCGCCGCTCTTCGACAAGCGCGACGTCCACGTCCACGTGCCGGAGGGCGCCACGCCGAAGGACGGTCCGTCCGCCGGCATCGCCATGGCCACGGCCATCATCTCGGTGATGACGGGCATTCCGATCCGCAAGGACATCGCCATGACCGGCGAGGTGACCCTGCGCGGCCGGGTGCTGCCGATCGGCGGCCTGAAGGAGAAACTGCTCGCGGCGCTGCGCGGCGGGCTGAAGATGGTCCTCATTCCCGAGGAGAACGCCAAGGATCTGGCGGAAATCCCCGACAACGTGAAGAACGGTCTGGAGATCATTCCGGTGTCGCGGATGGACGAGGTCGTCAAGCACGCCCTCATCCGTCAGCCGGAGCCGGTGGAGTGGGACGAGGAAGCCGAGCCCGTCACGCCCCGCAGGGCGGGTGACGAGGACCCGTCCGGCGTCGTCGCGCATTGATCGCAGCAACGGTTCGACAGGATGGAAGCCCCGGGCCTCGCGCCCGGGGTTTTCTGTTGAAAGCGTCGTCGATTCGACGGCGCTCCCATCGCAAAGCCAGCATTTTCCTTGCTTTTGCAACGGTTGCACGGCAAACGGAACACCCGTCGGCAACGGAATCACGCATTCCCGGATCGGCGCAAACAGAAGGAGAACAGCCCGTGACCAAAAACGAACTGATCGCCGCGGTCGCCGATGCGGCGAGCCTCACCAAGGCGCAGGCGGGTGCAGCAGTGGATGCAACCTTCGATTCCATCACCGCCACGCTGAAGGCCGGCGGCGATGTGAAGCTCGTCGGCTTCGGCGCCTTCTCGGTGTCCAACCGTGCCGCCCGCCAGGGCCGCGACCCGCGCACCGGCAAGCCCGTCGAGATCAAGGCCTCGAAGGCCCCGAAGTTTTCGGCCGGCAAGGGCCTGAAGGATGCCGTGAACTCCTGATCACGGACCTGTCCTCGCCATCGAAACGCCGTCGGGCATGGCCCCGGCGGCGTTTCCGTTTTCCGCCTCTGGCCGGCGTGCCGCAGCTCACTCCGCGCCCCTTGCCCGGCGGGCAGGGGCCGGCTACATGGCGGGAGCGTCTTTTCCGGGCGGTTAGCTCAGTTGGTAGAGCGCCTGCTTTACACGCAGGATGTCGGCGGTTCGAGCCCGTCACTGCCCACCATTCCCTTGTCCGTGCCCATGACCGCAGCGGTGGCGACCAGTCGTCGCCCCGTCTGTCCCGCGCTCCGGCCATTCCTGACCCGACGAAATCGGCCTCGCCCCAGCGACGTGCCGTGCTAATCGGCGGGGCCGCCTCCGGCGGATGGTGTTGACGCCCGAAGCGGGGACCGAGACGTGAGAAGCTGGCTGGCCGAAGTACGAAGCGGTTTCGCAGAGCTGTCCCCCGCCGTCTTTCCCTATCGTCGCTTCGCCTTCGCTCTCGTGCTCGGCGTCATCGGCGGCGCCCTGTTCTACTGGCTGCGCCTGCCGCTCCCCTGGATGCTGGGGGCCATGACCTTCTGCACCGTCGCCGCGCTCTGGGGTGCGCCCGTGGCGGCGCCTGGCGTCATCCGCTCGCCGATGTCGGCCATCATCGGCGTCATGCTGGGGTCGGGCTTCTCGCCGGACATCGTCTACCAGCTGCCGCAATGGCTGGTGCCGCTCGCCGGCCTCGTCCTGTTCATGACCGCCAGCGGCGTCAGCGTCGTCTGGTACTACCGCAAGGTCGGCGGCTACGACTGGGTCACCGCCTTCTTCTCCGGCATGCCCGGGGGGCTGGTCGAGATGGTGATCTATGGCGAGGAGCGGGGCGGCGACGCGCGGGTCATCGCGCTGGTTCATTCCGCCCGCATCCTGATGGTGGTGATGACGCTGCCCTTCATCATCCAGTTCACCCAGGGCATTCGGCTCGACCGGCCGATGACGGGCATTTCCATCGTCGATGCACCCCTCCTCACCGAAGTCTGGCTCGTCGTCTGCGGCTTTGCCGGCGCCTTCCTCGGCCATGTGCTGAAGCTACCCGCCAAGACCCTGCTCGGCTGCATGATCGTCAGCGCCATCGTCCATGTCTCGGGCGTGTCGGACTTCAAGCCACCCTTCGAGATCGTCAATGCGGCGCAGCTCGTTCTCGGCGTCGCCATCGGCTGCCGGTTCGCCGGGACGGCGAGCCGGGTCGTCTGGAAGGTGCTGGCGCTCTCGGTCGGCTCGACCGCCATCCTGCTGTTCTGGATGACGGTCTTCGCCGTGGCGGTCTCGCACCTGTCGGGCTTTTCGACCGTGACGCTGATCCTTGCCTATTCCCCCGGCGGCCTCACCGAGATGGCTCTGATCGCGGTGGCGCTCCATGCAGAGGTGGCCTTCGTCGCCGCCTTCCACATCATCCGCGTCTTCCTGACGATGATTGCCGCGCCGCTGACGTTCCGCTGGCTGGGCGGTGCCCCAGGGCGGGGCGGATCAGCCCCCTCCTGAACGCGAAAGCCCGGAGCCTCGCGGCCCCGGGCGTCTGCGCTTTCCTTCGACCGAAGCGTTGCCGGCGGGTCAGGCCGCCCTGACCTCCGCAAGGAAGGTCTCGACGGAGCGGGAGAGGGTGGTTGCCTGTCCGGACAGGCTCTGCGCCGCAGACAGGACCTCGGAGGCCGAGGCATTGGTCTGGGCCGAGGCGGTGGTGACGCCGGTGATGTTGTCGACGACGCGGGCGGTGCCGGTGGCGGCGGCCTGGACGTTCTGCGAGATCTCGCCGGTCGCCGCGCGCTGCTGCTCGATCGCCGCGGCCACCGCGGAGGCGTAGCTGGCGACCTCCTTCATCGTGCCGGCGATGGCCTCGATGGAGGCGACCGCCGTCGTCGTCTCCTGCTGCACCGCGTCGATCTGGGCGGCGATCTCCTCGGTCGCCCTGGCGGTCTGGCCAGCCAGCGACTTGACCTCGGACGCCACCACCGCAAAGCCGCGGCCGGCTTCGCCCGCGCGGGCCGCCTCGATCGTCGCGTTGAGGGCAAGGAGGTTGGTCTGCTCGGCGATGGCACGGATGAGGTTCAGAACCTCGCCGATGCGGCCTGCTGCCTCCGCCAGCGTCTTGACGCGACGGTTGGCGCCTTCCGCCTCGGTGCTGGCCCGCTCGACCACCGCATTGGTCTGGCCGATCTGGTTGGCGATCTCGTTGATGGAAGCCGAGAGCTCCTCGGAGGCGGCGGCGACCGACTGGACGTTGGCCGAGGCCTGGCGCGAGGCTCCCGAGGCGTCGTCGGCCTGCCCGGATGCTTCCGCGGCGATGCCGGTGAGGTTGCGGGCTGTCTCCTCCATGCGTCCGGCGTTGTCGCCGACGCCGCTGAGGACGGTGCCGATCGATTCGGAGAAGTCGCGGACGAGATGGTCGATGCGGGCCTGGCGGGCCTGCCGGGCGCGAGCGTCGGCCTCCGTCTCGCTCTCGAGGCGGGCGCGCGCCACCGCATTGTCGCGGAACACCTCGACCGACCGGGCCATGTCGCCGATCTCGTCGCGGCGTTCCGTCGAGGGGACCTCGCGGGTATGGTCGCCGCCGGCGAGCGCCGTCATCGTGTCGTTCAACTCGCGGATCGGCTTGCCGAGATGGCGGGTGAGGAGCGTGGCGATACCGATGCCCGCGACGGCCACCGCCAGCAGCACCGCCAGCAGAGTCAGCATGGCGGTGTTGCGCGCGCCGACGAAGGCGGCCGTGTCGATGGCGACCTCCAGCGTGCCGATCGGCTGGCCGGAATAGTTGTTCAGCGGTCCCGCGAGCACGGCGACGGGATGGCCGCCGATGGTGCCGGCGCGCCACGCCGTCGTCTGCCGCATCGCCGTCTGGTGGACCGGCAAGTCGAGCAGGGTCTTCTCGGCGAAGGTGGCGCCGAGGGAGTTCACCTTGCCGTCCTGGATGAGGTGCATGGCGATGTCGACCTTGAAGCGGCGCTTCAGATCGGTGAGGAAGGGCACGCCGAGGGCGGCGCCGACGTCGGTGACGCCGATGATCTGGCCGCCCGAGCGCACGGGAACGACGGAGAAGATCGAGACGTTGTCGCGTCCCGGTTCGATGCCGGTGACCGGGCTGCCGCTGGAGACGGCGGCGCGGATCGTGTTGCGGCGGGAGAGGACATTGTCACCGAAGGCCTGTGGCGCGTGGACACGGACGAAAGCGGTGCCGTCGGCCCGCTGGAAGCTGATGAGGCCGAGGCCGAGGCCGGTCTTCAGCGGTTCGCCGAGGTCCTTCATGGCGGCGAGCAGGGCGGGGCGGTCGTCCTTGACGAAGGCCTCGACCACCCGTGGATCGTTGGCGATGGAGCGCGCGGCCGCGGCGGCGCGCTGGCCCTGGTCGGCCATGGCGGCGACGACGGCCTCGTAGCGCTGGGTCAAGGCCGATTCGATGGCCTGATTGCTGAGCGCGTCCTGCTGGAGATAGCCGGCGACACCGACCGCGCCTGCCGCGACCAGGGCGGTCACGGTCACCGACGCCATGAGTTTCGCGCCGATGGTGCGCAGTTGGAGAATGCTGCCGAGAGCCATTGCGTTTTCCACCCAAAATCCGGCGCATTGGCGCGCCTTGTCCCAGCGTCATTGCACGTCAGGGTGGTTAAGAAAGGCTCAAGCCACCCTGTGGCATGTATGCTTTTCGCGCGGAGGGCCCATGCAGCGGGACCCCGCAGGGAGCAGCGGGCGCCGGCGCTCATCACCAGCCGACGGTCTCGCGCCGCAATTCGCCTTGACAGGCCTTTGAGCCTCCCTTAAGTCCCGCCACCTCGACCGGCGCACGTCAAGCGCGCCGAGCAACGCGCGGGCGTAGCTCAGTTGGTTAGAGTGCCGGCCTGTCACGCCGGAGGTCGCGGGTTCGAGTCCCGTCGCCCGCGCCATTTTCCCCGGGACACATCTTGCCCCTAGAGGGGTCGTCCGACCGCTTCCGGAGAATCACCGGATGCAGGGAAGTCGGGCTGTTCACGCGCCAAAACGGCCGCTTCTTGTCCCCCTTCCAAAGGTGCGTGGCGCGGTCCGGCGGATTATCATAACGTTTCCAGAGAAACCGACTCTTCCTGCCCGGCCCGCGGCTTGCACCGCAACAGGGGAGGGAGTAAGGCACAGACCGAAACCGGCTTCCGGGGCTCGTCACTCCCTTCGCCGGCCAAGCAGGAGGGCCTTCGATGCAGGCTGCGACGACCACGCTGCTCAACGACTATCTGCCGCTGGTCATCTTCATCGCGCTGGCCGGTGTCATTGGTGCCGCCCTCCTCGTCGCCCCCTTTGTCGTCGCGTTTTCCCGGCCGGATGCCGAGAAGCTCTCGGCCTACGAGTGCGGCTTCAACGCCTTCGACGACGCCCGCATGAAGTTCGACGTGCGGTTCTATCTCGTCGCCATTCTCTTCATCATCTTCGACCTCGAGGTCGCCTTCCTGTTTCCCTGGGCGGTGGCGTTCAAGGAGGTCGGGCTGTTCGGTTTCTGGTCCATGATGGCCTTCCTCGGCGTACTGACGATCGGCTTCGTCTACGAGTGGAAGAAGGGCGCCCTGGAGTGGAATTGAGGTTCTGATCATGGCCACCGCCATCGACCGCGGCGATCCGCTCGTCGCACCGGCCCCGAAGGGTCTTCTGGGCGCGGACGGCAGGCCCCTCGGCGCCGGCGATTCCTTCTTGACGGGAATCAACAACGAACTGGCCGACAAGGGTTTCATCGTCACGGCCACCGACGACCTGATCAACTGGGCTCGCACCGGCTCGCTGATGTGGATGACCTTCGGTCTCGCATGCTGCGCGGTCGAAATGATGCAGCTCTCCATGCCGCGCTACGACGTCGAGCGCTTCGGCTTCGCGCCGCGCGCCTCGCCGCGCCAGTCCGACGTGATGATCGTCGCCGGCACGCTGACCAACAAGATGGCTCCGGCCCTGCGCAAGGTCTACGACCAGATGCCAGAGCCCCGCTACGTCATCTCCATGGGCTCCTGCGCCAATGGCGGCGGCTATTACCACTATTCCTACGCGGTGGTGCGCGGCTGCGACCGGATCGTCCCTGTCGACGTCTATGTGCCGGGCTGCCCGCCGACCGCCGAGGCCTTGCTCTATGGCGTGCTTCTTCTGCAGAAGAAGATCCGCCGTACCGGCACGATCGAGCGGTGAGGGGGCATCATGTCGACTGAAGCTGTTTCACCGCCGGAAACCACTGTGTCGCCGCTGGAGGCCCTGGGCGCCTCTCTCATGGCGGCTCTTCCGGGAGCTGTCACGTCCAGCAGGGTGGCCTATGGCGAACTGACGCTGGAGGCCGAGGCGGGTCAGATCATCCGCATCCTGACCCACCTGCGCGACGATGCCGACTGCCTGTTCCGCAACATCATCGACATCTGCGGCGTCGACTACCCGGGCCGGCAGAAGCGCTTCGACGTCGTCTATCATCTGCTGTCGCCGAAGTTTAACCGCCGCATCCGCGTCAAGATCCAGACCGACGAAACGACGCCGGTGGCCTCCGCGACCGACGTGTTCACCGGCGCGTTGTGGTTCGAGCGCGAGACCTACGATCTCTACGGCGTGCTGTTTACCGGCCACCCGGACCTGAGGCGCCTGCTGACGGACTATGGCTTCGACGGCCATCCGCTGCGCAAGGACTTCCCGACCTCCGGCTTCGTCGAGGTGCGCTACGATGACGAGGTGAAGCGCGTCGTTTACGAGCCGGTGCGCCTGGCGCAGGAGTTCCGGCAGTTCGATTTCCTCAGCCCCTGGGAAGGTACGGACTACGTGCTGCCCGGCGACGAGAAAGCCAAGGCGAACTGAGCATGGCTGAAGCCGAGATCCGCAACTTCACCTTCAACTGGGGCCCGCAGCACCCGGCGGCTCACGGTGTGCTCCGCCTCGTCATGGAACTCGATGGCGAGGTCGTCGAGCGCTGCGATCCGCATATCGGCCTCTTGCACCGCGGCACCGAGAAGTTGATCGAGACCAAGACCTACCTGCAGGCGATCCCCTATTTCGACCGGCTCGACTATGTCGCGCCGATGAACCAGGAGCACGCCTTCTGCCTGGCGGCGGAGCGGATGCTCGGCATCGAGGTGCCGCGGCGCGGTCAGCTCATCCGCGTGCTCTACTGCGAGATCGGCCGCATCCTCTCGCACCTTCTCAACGTCACCACGCAGGCGATGGACGTCGGCGCTCTCACCCCGCCGCTGTGGGGCTTCGAGGAGCGCGAGAAGCTGATGATCTTCTACGAGCGCGCCTCCGGCTCGCGCATGCACGCGGCCTATTTCCGCGTCGGTGGCGTGCACCAGGACCTGCCGCCCGCCCTGATCGACGACATCGAGGCCTGGTGCGATCCCTTCCTCAAGGTGGTCGACGACCTCGACGCGCTGCTGACCCCGAACCGCATCTTCAAGCAACGCAACGTCGACATCGGCGTGGTGACGCTGGACGAGTGCTGGGCCTGGGGCTTCTCGGGCGTGATGGTGCGCGGCTCGGGCGCGCCCTGGGACCTCAGGAAGTCGCAGCCCTACGAGTGCTATGCCGAGATGGATTTCGACATCCCGATCGGCAAGAACGGCGACTGCTACGACCGCTATCTCATCCGCATGGAGGAGATGCGCCAGTCGGTGAAGATCATGCGCCAGTGCTGCAAGCTGCTGCGCGAGACGCCCGGCCCCGTGTCGGCCAAGGACAACAAGGTGGTGCCGCCGAAGCGCGGTGAGATGAAGCGCTCGATGGAGGCTCTCATCCACCACTTCAAGCTCTACACGGAAGGCTTCCACGTGCCGCCCGGCGAGGTCTATGCGGCCGTCGAGGCGCCCAAGGGCGAGTTCGGCGTCTATCTCGTCGCCGACGGCTCCAACAAGCCCTATCGCTGCAAGATCCGCGCGCCGGGCTTTGCACATCTCCAGGCCATGGACTTCCTGTGCAAGGGCCACATGCTGGCGGACGTCTCCGCTATCCTCGGCTCCATCGACATCGTGTTCGGAGAGGTTGACCGGTGAGCGTTCGCAGACTGGCGCCAGACGAGGTCCAGCCGGCCTCCTTCGCCTTCACGCCCGACAATCTGGCCTGGGCGCAGAAGACCATTGGCAAGTATCCGGCCGAGCGGAAGGCGTCCGCCGTCATCCCGCTGCTGTGGCGCGCGCAGGAGCAGCACGCCTACTGGCTGCCCAAGGCGGCCATCGAGTATATCGCCGAAATGCTCGACATGCCGTACATCCGGGTGTTCGAGGTGGCGACATTCTACACCATGTTTCAGCTGCAACCGGTTGGGAAGAAAGCACATATTCAGGTTTGCGGCACCACGCCCTGCATGCTGCGCGGCGCCGAGGCGCTGATCAAGGTCTGCAAGAGCCGCATCCATCACGAGCCGTTCCACCTCTCCGACGACGGCGACTTCTCGTGGGAAGAGGTCGAATGCGCCGGCGCCTGCGTCAACGCGCCGATGATCCAGGTTTTTTCGGACACCTACGAGGACCTGACACCCGAGAGCCTGGAGTGGCTGATCGATGCCTTCTCCCGCGGCGAAAAGCCGAAGCCGGGGCCGCAGAACGGTCGCCACGGCTCGGAGCCCGAGGGCGGTGCGTTGACCCTGCGCGACCTTCCGTTCAATTCCGCCGGCCCCGCCGGGGCCGCGGTGGCGGAGAAGCCGAAGGTCGCGACAAAGCCCGTCGCCGTGGAGGAGGGGCCGTCCGCGACCGCCCTTGCTCTGGCGGCGAGCGAAGAGGCCGAGATCAGGGCGAAGCTGTCGACCCTGGCCGCCGACGCGACCCCCGAGCAGAAAGCCGACGCCGTCGGTACCCGACCTGCCGGACTTGTCGCCGCACGCGAGGCGAAGGCCGACAAGCTGCAGAGGATCAAGGGCATCGGCCCGGTGAACGAGGGCAAGCTGCACGCCCTCGGCGTCTTCCATTTCGACCAGGTCGCTGCCTGGACCCGCGAGGAAATCCGCTGGGTCGGCACCTATCTGTCGTTCCCCGGCCGGATCGACCGCGAGGAGTGGACGGTTCAGGCCAAGGCGCTGGCGGCGGGTCTGCCGTCCGTGAAGGAGTGATCGGATGCTCGCCGACAAGGACCGCATCTTCACCAACATCTACGGCTTCCACGACAAGAGCCTGAAGGGCGCGATGGCGCGCGGGCACTGGGACGGCACCAAGGCCATCATCGACAAGGGCCGGGACTGGATCATCCAGGAGATGAAGGATTCCGGCCTGCGCGGCCGTGGCGGCGCCGGCTTCCCGACCGGCCTCAAGTGGTCGTTCATGCCGAAGCAGTCGGATGGCCGGCCGCACTATCTCGTCGTCAATGCCGACGAATCCGAGCCGGGCACCTGCAAGGACCGCGAGATCCTGCGCAACGACCCGCACACGCTGATCGAGGGCTGCCTGATCGCCGCCTGCGCCATGGGCGCGCATGTGGGCTATATCTACGTGCGCGGCGAGTTCATCCGCGAGCGCGAGGCGCTGCAGCGCGCCATCGACGAGTGCTACGACGCAGGGCTCCTCGGCAAGGGCAACACGAACGGCTGGGATTTCGATCTCTACGTTCACCACGGCGCCGGCGCCTATATCTGCGGCGAGGAGACGGCGCTGCTGGAGAGCCTCGAGGGCAAGAAGGGCCAGCCGCGCCTGAAGCCCCCGTTCCCGGCGAACATGGGCCTCTACGGCTGCCCGACCACGGTGAACAACGTCGAGTCGATCGCTGTCGCGCCGACCATCCTGCGCCGCGGCGCGTCCTGGTTCTCGTCCTTCGGCAAACCGAACAATGTCGGCACCAAGCTGTTCTGCGTCTCCGGCCATGTGAACAAGCCGGCGACCTTCGAGGAGGCGATGTCGATCCCCTTCTCGGAACTGGTCGAGAAGCATTGCGGCGGCATCCGCGGCGGCAAGGACAACCTGCTGGCGGTCATTCCCGGCGGCTCGTCGGTGCCACTCGTTCCGGCCGAGCAGATCTGGGACGCGGCGATGGACTTCGATTCGCTCCGCGCCCTGCGCTCGGGCCTCGGAACGGCGGCGGTCATCGTCCTCGACAAGTCGACGGACGTGGTGAAGGCGATCACCCGCATCTCCTACTTCTACAAGCACGAGAGCTGCGGCCAGTGCACGCCGTGCCGCGAGGGCACGGGGTGGATGTGGCGTGTTCTCACCCGCATGTCGGAAGGCCGCGCCCAGAAGAAGGAGATCGACATGCTCCTCGAGGTGGCGGGGCAGGTCGAGGGTCACACGATCTGCGCGCTCGGCGATGCCGCGGCCTGGCCTGTCCAGGGCCTGATCCGGCATTTCCGTCACGAGATCGAGAAGAAGATCGACGCCTATTCGGCCAACCCGCACGGCGAGCCCGTGCGTATCGCTGCGGAGTGAACCCGATGACCCGGCACGGCCTCTTCCTGATCGGTGCTCTCGCCCTCGGCGGCTGCGTCACGGCGGCCCCGCCGCCGCCGCGCCCGACCGGCGAGGCCGCGCTGCGCGTCGCCATCAACGCCTCGCCTGAGTTCGTTCGCCAGACCATCCTGATGCGGGCGGCCTCGCGGGGCACGCAGGGGCGGACGCCCAATCCGCGCACCATCGTGCTGGAGCGCCAGATCACCGAGACGACGCCCGCCCTGCAGGCCGTCTGCGGTCCGCACAAGCCGGGCCGCCGGGTCAGCGTGGTCATCACGACCGAGCGCGCCGGCACCCGCACGGCCGTCACCGAACGACGCTTCCTCATCGACGGCGACGGCACCCGCTGCGCCGTTGTGCTCACCCCCGAGGACGTCGCCGCCGGCAACCGCTCCCTCGCCGAATTGAAGGCGCAGGTCGAGACACAGATGGCGGGGCGCTGACGACCATGACCGCGGCCCGTCCCAGCACCGGCGCTCTGCCCTCCGCTTGCCGCGGAGTACGGACGTCTGTGCGGTCGGGCCGCGCCGCAACCGTGCCTTTCGACAAGAAGCCGACCTCGGGAAACGCCTCGCAAAGGGGCCAGTGCATCACCGCAACCGCGATGGAGGGCCGGCCATGACCGCTGCCGCCAATACCGTGAGTGCATTGCCGACCGGCAGGATTGCCCCGCTCAACGCTATGGCCGGCCCGGCCATGGCGGCGATGGTGCTGCCGACGACCATGATGATGGGCGGTTTCGTCGCCATGTGCGGCGTCGGCTATGCCTTCGCCCGCGCATTCGCCCTGACCGTCCGCGACGAAGCGGTGCCCGCGAAGGCGCCGGCTCCTGCCGCGCCTTCCGCGGTTGCGGCGCCGCGGCTCGTGGTGTCGAACCCGGTGGCGCCTGTCGTGAAGGCCGCGGCGGTGGAAGCCGCGAAGCCGACGCCGCCCAAGCCGTCGGGCGCACCGCCGAAGCCGACGCCGCCGGGCGGCTCGCCGCCGAAGCCCAGGGCGGCCAAGGCCGCCAATTCGAAGGAAGCGGCGCCAGCCCCCAAGGCAAGCGCCGTGACGCTGCCCGCCGCCGAGGTCACGGCTGTTGTCGCGGTCGAGGCTGCCAAGCCCGTTCCGGCCAAGCCGACCGGCTCGCCGCCGAAGCCGACGCGGCCGGGCGGTTCGCCTCCGAAGCCCAAGGCCGTCAAGGCTGTATCGCCGAAGGATGCGGCTCCCGCGCCGAAAGCCGGCGCGGCAAAGCCGCCCGCCGCGGAGGTCCTAGCTGTCGCCGAGGTCGAGGCTTCGAAGCCCGTTCCGGCGAAGCCAACGGGGATACCGCCGAAGCCGACGACGCCGGGCGGCTCGCCGCCGAAACCGAAAATGGCTGCGGCTTCAACGGTGAAGGCCGCGAAGAGCGGTGCCGCTGCAAAAAAAGTAATCCCCAGCGTGCCGAAACCGCTGACAATCGAGACCACATCGACGTCGAAGGGCATTTCGCTGCCCAAGGTGTCGTTCCAGAAGAAGCCGGGCGTCGCCCCGGGCAAGGACTGATGCGTTTCGCCGCCCGCAAGCGGGTGGCGGTGATGAAATGAGGGGCGGCGCGAGCCGCCTCACGAGGATGCCGGGGCCGCCGTCGGGTGGTCCTGGCCAAGACCGGATGGAATGAGCCGATGGCGAAGGTGATCGTCGACGGGCAGGAGATCGAGGTCCCGGCCGAGTACACGCTGATGCAGGCGTGCGAGGCGGCCGGCGCCGAGATTCCGCGCTTCTGCTACCATGAGCGGCTGTCGATCGCCGGCAACTGCCGCATGTGCCTCGTCGAGGTGAAGGGCTCGCCGAAGCCGGTGGCCTCCTGCGCCCAGAACGTGCGCGACCTGCGTCCCGGCCCGAACGGCGAGGCGCCCGTCATCAACACCAAGACCCCGCTGGTGAAGAAGGCCCGCGAGGGCGTGATGGAATTCCTGCTCATCAATCACCCGCTGGATTGCCCCATCTGCGACCAGGGCGGCGAGTGCGACCTGCAGGACCAGGCCATGGCCTATGGCGTCGACAAGTCGCGCTACAGCGAGAACAAGCGCGCGGTCGAGGACAAATATATCGGCCCGCTGGTGAAGACGGTGATGACGCGCTGCATCCACTGCACGCGCTGCGTCCGCTTCACCACCGAGGTCGCCGGCATCTCCGAACTCGGCCTCATCGGCCGCGGCGAGGACGCCGAGATCACAACCTATCTTGAGCAGGCGATGACCTCCGAGCTGCAGGGCAACGTCGTCGACCTCTGCCCCGTCGGCGCGTTGACCTCGAAGCCCTTCGCCTTCAACGCCCGCCCTTGGGAACTCCTGAAGACCGAATCCACCGACATGATGGATGCGGTCGGCTCTGCCATCCGTGTCGATGCGCGCGGCCGCGAGGTCATGCGCGTGCTGCCGCGCCTCAACGAGGCGGTCAACGAGGAGTGGATCTCCGACAAGACCCGCCACGTCGCCGACGGCCTGCGCTCGCAGCGCCTCGACCGGCCCTATATCCGCGAGAACGGCCGCCTGCGCCCCGCGACCTGGCCGGAGGCGTTCGAGGCGATCGCCGCCAAGGTCAAGGCGACCGCCCGCGACAAGATCGGTGCGATCGCCGGCGACATGGCGACGCTGGAGGAAATGTACGCGCTCAAGGGCCTCGTCTCGACCCTCGGTTCGCAGAACATCGACGGCCGCCAGGACGGTGTGAAGCTCGACCCGGCGCTCGGCCGCGCGACCTACGTCTTCAATCCCGGCATCGCCGGGATCGAGGAGGCCGACGCCATCCTGCTGGTCGGCACCAATCCGCGGCGCGAGGCGCCGCTCGTTAATGCCCGCATCCGCAAGCGCTGGCGCATGGGCGGGGTGAAGATCGCCGTCATCGGCGAGGTGGTCGATCTCACCTACAAGTATGACTATCTCGGCGCCGGTCCTGACACGCTGGCCGACGTCGTCTCGGGCAAGCACTCCTTCGCCGAGGTGCTGAAGGGCGCCACGAAGCCGCTGGTCATCGTCGGTCAGGGGGCGCTTGCCCGCGCCGACGGTCCGGCCGTCCTGTCGCTCGCCGCCCATGCCGCCACCGCCTTCGGCGCGGTGGCCGAGGGCTGGAACGGGTTTGCGGTGCTGCACACCGCGGCCTCGCGGGTCGGCGCGCTTGATCTCGGACTCGTGCCGGGCGAGGGCGGCCTCGACGCGGCGGCCATGGCGGGGGGCGGCGTCGATCTCCTGTTCAATCTCGGCGCCGACGAGATCGCCGTCGCGGACGGCCCCTTCGTCGTCTATGTCGGCACCCACGGCGACCGCGGCGCGCACCGCGCCGACGTCATCCTGCCGGGCGCCGCCTATACCGAGAAGGCGGGCCTCACTGCCAACACGGAAGGCCGCATCCAGGTGGTAAACCGCGCCGGCTTCCCGCCGGGCGACTCCAAAGAGGACTGGGCCATCCTGCGCGCCCTCTCCGACGTGCTCGGCGTGAAGCTGCCCTACGACTCGCTGCAGCAACTGCGCGCCGCCATGGCGAAGGACCATCCTCACACGCTTCGGATCGGCGTTCTCGGCCCGGTGGATGCCGGCGCCATCGGCGCGCTCGCCGGCAAGGGCGGCAAAGTGGAGGCCGCACCTTTCGCGGCCGTCATCGACGACTTCTACATGACCAACCCGATTGCCCGCGCTTCGGCGACGATGGCCGAATGTTCGGCAATCGCCAAAGCCGCGCACCGGCAGGCGGCGGAGTAAGGCAGAGCCATGGACTTCTTCTGGACCCATCTCTGGCCGATCGTCCTCATCGCCATCCAGAGTCTCGTGCTCATGGTGGCGCTGCTGGTGTTCGTCGCCTTCATCCTGCTCGCCGACCGCAAGATCTGGGCGGCGGTGCAGCTGCGCCGCGGCCCGAACGTCGTCGGCCCCTTCGGCCTGCTGCAGAGCTTCGCCGACCTGTTGAAGTTCGTCTTCAAGGAGCCGGTCATCCCGGCAGGCGCCAACAAGGGCGTCTTCCTGCTGGCGCCCTTCGTCTCGGTCCTCCTGGCGCTCGCGGCCTGGGCGGTGATCCCGCTCGCCGACGGCTGGGTGATCGCCGACCTCAATGTCGGCGTCCTCTTCATCTTCGCGGTGTCGTCGCTGGGCGTCTATGGCGTGATCATGGGCGGCTGGGCGTCCAACTCGAAGTACCCGTTCCTCGGCGCGCTGCGCTCGGCGGCGCAGATGGTGTCCTACGAGGTCTCCATCGGCTTCGTCATCATCTGCGTGCTGCTCTGCGTCGGCTCGCTCAACCTCTCCGACATCGTCAAGGCGCAGGACAAGAGCATCGGCATGTTCGGCTGGTTCTGGCTGCCGCTGTTCCCGGTGTTCGTGATCTTCTTCATCTCGGCGCTGGCGGAGACCAACCGCCCGCCCTTCGACCTGCCCGAGGCCGAGTCCGAGCTCGTCGCCGGCTTCATGGTCGAGTACGGCTCGACGCCGTACATGATGTTCATGCTGGCCGAATACGTGGCCATCATGACCATGTGCTCGCTCACCACCATCCTGTTCCTCGGGGGCTGGCTGCCGCCGTTCCCGATCGCGCCCTTCACCTGGGTGCCGGGCGTGGTGTGGTTCGTTCTCAAGATTTCGCTGGTCTTCTTCATGTTCGCCATGGTGAAGGCCTTCGTGCCCCGCTACCGCTACGACCAGCTCATGCGGCTCGGCTGGAAGGTGTTCCTGCCGATCTCGCTGGCGATGGTCGTGGTGGTTGCGGCCGTGCTGCAGTTCACCGGCTGGGCGCCGTAAGGGGCCCGGCATGGAAGGCTTGTTCACCCCGGCCGGACTGATCGGCGCCCTGGTGGGCGCCGCGGTCGGCTGGGTCGACTACCGGATCGTCTCGGGTCTGGTGGCGGGCAAGCTGAGGCAGACCGATCGCTCGACCACCCCGGCCGAGCGGCAGGACTACGAGCGCCGGATCGTCCTGGCGCAGCGGATCCTGATGGTCGTCATCGTGCCCGCCTTCGCGGGGCTTGGATACTGGCTCGGCCGCTCGCTCAGCGGCTGGGGCATTTGAGGAGAAGAGGTCCATGGCGTCGACGTTCCGGCTCGACCGCGCGGCCAAAGCCCTGTTCCTGACGGAGTTCGTCTCGGCGTTCTTCCTGTCGATGCGCTATTTCTTCAAGCCGAAGGCGACGATCAACTACCCCTTCGAGAAGGGGCAGATCTCGCCGCGCTTCCGGGGCGAGCATGCGCTGCGCCGCTATCCGAACGGCGAGGAGCGCTGCATCGCCTGCAAGCTGTGCGAGGCGATCTGCCCGGCCCAGGCCATCACCATCGAGGCCGGCCCGCGCCGCAATGACGGCACCCGGCGGACGACGCGCTACGACATCGACATGGTGAAGTGCATCTACTGCGGCTTCTGCCAGGAAGCCTGCCCGGTGGACGCCATCGTCGAGGGGCCGAACTTCGAGTTCGCCGTGGAGACGCGCGAGGAGCTCTATTTCGACAAGGCGCGGCTGCTTTCGAACGGTGATCGCTGGGAACGCGAGATCGCCGACAGCCTGAAGAAGGACGCGCCCTACAGGTGACGACACGCGGGATGCGGCCGGGCGGTTCGCCGTCTGGACGCCTTCCAACTTGGACTTTAAGAGTGGCGCGCGCAGGGCTCCCCCGAGTCTCACCGAGCGCTTCCTTGGAAACAGGAACGGGGCAAAGGGGCAGATGCTCGCCGGTCTCTTCTTCTACCTTTTCGCAGCGGTGCTCGTGGCGTCCGCCTTCATGGTGATCGCCGCGCGCAATCCCGTGCACTCGGTGCTGTTCCTCATCCTCGCCTTCGTCAACGCCTCCGGCCTGTTCGTGCTGATGGGCGCGGAGTTCCTGGCGATGATCCTGGTGGTCGTCTATGTCGGCGCGGTGGCGGTGCTGTTCCTCTTCGTCGTCATGATGCTGGACATCGACTTCGTCGAGCTGCGCCAGGGTTTCCTGCAGTACCTGCCGGTCGGCGCGCTGATCGGCCTTGCCGTGCTGGCCGAGCTGTTCATGGTGATCGGCGCCTGGACCATCGGCGGCGCCGCGCCGAAGACGCTGACCGCGCCGATCCCCGCCGGCATCACCAATGCCGAGGCGCTGGGACAGGTCCTCTACACGAAGTACGTCTATTTCTTCCAGCTCTCGGGCCTCGTGCTGCTGGTCGCCATGATCGGCGCCATCGTGCTGACGCTCAGCCACCGCACCGGCGTCAAGCGGCAGGACCCGGGCGCGCAGTCGGCGCGCACGCCCGAGACGGCCATCGAGGTGGTCAAGGTCAAGACGGGCGAGGGGGTCTGATCCATGTTCACCATCGGTCTGTCCCACTACCTCTCTGTCGCGGCGATCCTGTTCACGCTGGGCATGCTCGGCATCTTCCTCAACCGGAAGAACATCATCGTCATCCTGATGTCGATCGAGCTGATCCTCCTGTCGGTGAACATCAATCTCGTCGCCTTCTCCACCCATCTGGGCGATCTGGTCGGCCAGGTCTTCGCGCTGCTGGTGCTGACGGTGGCGGCCGCAGAGGCGGCCATCGGGCTCGCCATTCTCGTCGTCTTCTTCCGCAACCGCGGCTCGATCGCGGTGGAAGACGTCAACATGATGAAGGGCTGACCGGTCCATGTATCAGGCCATCGTCTTCCTTCCGCTCGTCGGCTTCCTGATCGCCGGCCTGTTCGGCCGGGCACTCGGCGCGCGCGCCTCCGAGATCGTCACCACCAGCCTTCTCGGCATCTCGGCGCTTCTGTCCTGGGTCGCCTTCTACCAGGTCGGCTATGCCGGGCAGGGCACCACGGTCGAGCTCTTCCGCTGGATCAGCGCGGGATCGCTGAACGTCTCGTGGTCGCTGCGCATCGACACCCTCACCGCCGTCATGCTGGTGGTGGTGAACTCGGTCTCCTTCGTCGTGCACCTCTATTCCATCGGCTACATGCACGAGGATCCGGACCGGCCGCGCTTCTTCGCCTACCTGTCCTTCTTCACCTTCGCCATGCTGATGCTGGTGACGGCCAACGACCTCCTCCAGATGTTCTTCGGCTGGGAGGGTGTCGGCGTCGCCTCCTACCTGCTCATCGGGTTCTGGTACAAGAAGCCCTCGGCCAATGCCGCGGCGATGAAGGCCTTCATCGTCAACCGCGTCGGCGACTTCGGCTTCCTGCTCGGCATCTTCGGCCTCTACCATCTCACCGGCGCCATCGGTTTCGAGGCCGTGTTCGGCGCGGCTCCGGGCCTTGCCGGCCAGAAGATGGAGTTCCTCGGCTATCAGCTCGACGCGCTCACCATCGTCTGCCTTCTCCTGTTCATGGGCGCCATGGGCAAGTCGGCGCAGTTCCTGCTGCACACATGGCTGCCCGACGCCATGGAAGGCCCGACGCCGGTCTCGGCCCTCATCCACGCCGCGACCATGGTCACCGCCGGCGTGTTCATGGTGGCGCGCCTGTCGCCCGTCTTCGAATATGCGCCCATCGCCCTGCAGGTCGTGATCTTCTTCGGCGCCACCACCGCCTTCTTCGCCGCCACCGTCGGCCTCGTGCAGAACGACATCAAGCGCGTCATCGCCTATTCGACCTGCTCGCAGCTCGGCTACATGTTCGTGGCGCTCGGGGCAGGGGCCTATTCGGTCGGCATCTTCCACCTCTTCACCCACGCCTTCTTCAAGGCGCTGCTGTTCCTCGGCGCCGGCTCGGTCATCCACGCGATGCACCACGAGCAGGACATCCGGCGGATGGGCGGTCTCAGCACGCACATCAAGTTCACCTATGCGATGATGGTGATCGGCACGCTGGCGCTGACCGGGTTCGGCATCCCGTTCCTGCACATCGGCTTTGCCGGCTATCACTCGAAGGACGCGATCATCGAGGTCGCCTATGCCGCGCAGGGCGCCATGGGGCCCTATGCCTTCGTCATGACGGTCGCCGCCGCGCTGATGACCTCGTTCTACTCCTGGCGCCTGATCTTCATGACCTTCCATGGCAAGCCGCGCTGGGAGCATCACGGCGATCATGCGCATGCCGACGCTCATGCCCACGCGGCCGATGCGGCCCATCGCGACCACGCCCATGCCGATGATTCGCATGGCCACCAAGGCCATGCCCACACGCCGCATGAGAGCCCGCTGGTGATGCTGGTGCCCCTCGGCCTGCTCGCCGTCGGAGCGGTGCTGTCGGGCGTCGTCTTCATGAAGAAGTTCACCGACGAGGCCGGCATCAAGGGCTTCTTCCGCGACTCCATCTTCATGCGGCCGGAGAACCACATCATCCACGACTTCCACAGCGTGCCCGGCTGGGTTCCGTGGACGCCCTTCGTGATGATGGCGATCGGCTTCGCGCTCGCCTGGTACATGTACATCAGGCGACCCGACGTGCCGGCGAAGCTCGCCCGCGAGCATCAGGGCCTGTACCAGTTCCTGCTCAACAAGTGGTACTTCGACGAACTCTACGACCGCATCTTCGTGCGGCCGGCGCGCTGGCTCGGCCGCTTCCTCTGGAAGAAGGGCGACGGCTGGCTGATCGACGGCTTCGGGCCCGACGGCATCGCCGCGCGCGTCGTCGACGTCACCCGCGGCGTGGTGCGCCTGCAGACCGGCTACGTCTATCACTATGCCTTTGCCATGCTGATCGGTGTCGCGGCTCTCGCCACCTGGTTCATGTTCTCCGGCGGCGTCGGAGGAGCACGTTGATGTCGAATGCCCCGATCCTCTCGCTGATCACCTTCCTGCCGCTGCTCGGCGCCGCGCTCATCCTCATGGTGCGCGGCGACGACGAGGCCGCGAAGCGCAACATCCGCATGATCGCGCTGTTCGCGACGCTGGTGACCTTCGGGCTGTCGCTGATCCCGGTCTGGCTGTTCAACCCGGCGACGGCGGAGTTCCAGTTCGTCGAGAAAGCCGCCTGGCTCGGCGGCGTCATCAGCTACCGGATGGGCGTCGACGGCATCTCGCTGCCGCTGGTCATCCTCACCACCTTCCTGATGCCTTTCTGCATCCTCGCCTCGTGGGTCTCCATCGACAAGCGGGTGAAGGAATACATGGTGGCCTTCCTGGTGCTCGAGACGCTGATGATCGGCGTCTTCTGCGCCCTCGACATCGTGCTGTTCTACCTGTTCTTCGAGGCCGGCCTGATCCCGATGTTCCTCATCATCGGGATCTGGGGCGGCAAGCGGCGCGTCTATGCGGCCTACAAGTTCTTCCTCTACACGCTGCTAGGCTCGGTCCTGATGCTCCTCGCCATCATGGCGATGATCTGGACCGCCGGCACCTCGGACATTGCCGAGCTCCTGCGGAACGGCCCGAAGGTCTTCTCGCGCGACATGCAGTTCTGGCTGTGGATCGCCTTCTTCGCCTCCTTCGCGGTGAAGATGCCGATGTGGCCGGTGCATACCTGGCTGCCGGACGCGCACGTCGAGGCGCCGACGGCCGGCTCGGTGATCCTGGCCGGCGTGCTGCTGAAGATGGGCGGCTACGGCTTCCTGCGCTTCTCGCTGCCGATGTTCCCGGAGGCCAGCGCCTTCTTCGCGCCCTTCGTGTTCACCCTCTCGGTGATCGCCATCATCTACACCTCGCTGGTGGCGATGATGCAGGAGGACATCAAGAAGCTGATCGCCTACTCCTCCGTGGCCCACATGGGCTTCGTCACCCTGGGCATCTTTGCCGGCAACGCCGAGGGCATCCAGGGCGCCGTCTTCCAGATGATCTCGCACGGCATCGTCTCGGGGGCGCTCTTCCTCTGCGTCGGCGTCGTCTATGACCGCATGCACACCCGCGAGATTGCCGCCTATGGCGGCCTCGTGAACCGCATGCCGATCTACGCCGTCATCTTCATGGTCTTCACCATGGCCAATGTCGGCCTTCCCGGCACCTCGGGATTCGTCGGCGAATTCCTGACGCTCATGGGCACGTTCAAGGCCTCCACCAAGGCGGCCTTCCTCGCTGCCACCGGCGTCATCCTCTCGGCCTGCTATGCGCTCTGGCTCTACCGCCAGGTGATCTGGGGCGAACTGACCAAGCCCTCGCTGAAGGCCATCACCGACGTCGACCGCCGCGAGCTGACGATCCTCGTCCCGCTGGTGGTGCTGACGATCTTCTTCGGCGTCTATCCGCGTCCGATCCTGGCGACCTCCGAGGTCGCGGTGAACGCGCTGGTGGAATCCTACAATCAGGCGAACGGAGCGGCCCGCACGGCCGCTGCCGTTCCGCCGCGCTGACGGTGCCGACGATGAATGCTCCGGTCCTCGACTTCGTCCCCATCCTGCCCGAGATGATCCTGGCGCTCGGCGCCATGGCGCTGCTCATGTACGGCGCCTTCGTCGGCGAGCGCTCCGCCGGAACCGTGACGACCGTCTCCATCGTGCTGCTCGTCGCGGCCGCGGCCGCGGTGATGATGATCGGCGGCGCGCCGCGCACCGCCTTCGGCGCCTCCTTCGTGTTCGACGCCTTCGCCCGCTACATGAAGGTTCTGGCCTTCCTCGGCGCGGCGGTCGCCCTGATGATGTCGCAGGACTTCCTCAGGCGCGAGAAGATCGAGAAGTTCGAGTTCCCGATCCTCATCCTCCTGTCGACCACCGGCATGGGCGTGCTGATCTCGGCGGGCGACCTCATCGCGCTCTACATGGGCCTCGAGCTCATGTCGCTGGCGCTCTACGTCATCGCCTCGATCCACCGCGACAATGCCAAATCGACGGAAGCCGGCCTGAAATACTTCGTTCTCGGGGCGCTGTCCTCCGGCATGCTGCTCTACGGCTGCTCGCTGATCTACGGCTTCACCGGCACGGTGGAGTTCGCGGGCATCGCCACGGCGCTCAAGGGCGGCCCGATTGGGCTCGGCCTCGTCTTCGGCCTCGTCTTCCTGATCGCGGGCATGGCCTTCAAGGTCTCGGCGGTGCCGTTCCACATGTGGACGCCCGACGTCTATGAGGGCGCACCGACGCCGGTGACAGCCTTCTTCGCCGCCGCGCCGAAGGTCGCCGCCATCGCCATCTTCGCCCGGGCGCTGACCACGGGCTTCCCGGCTGCCACGCACCAGTGGCAGCAGATCGTCGTCTTCGTGTCGGTCGGCTCCATGCTGCTCGGCGCCTTCGCGGCCATCGGCCAGACCAACATCAAGCGCCTGATGGCCTACTCCTCCATCGGCCACATGGGCTTCGCGCTGGTCGGCCTGTCGGCCGGCACGGCCACCGGCGTGCAGGGCGTCGCGGCCTACATCGCCATCTACATGATCATGACGCTCGGCACCTTCGCCTGCATCACGGCGATGCGGCGCGGCGACGAGGCGGTGGAGACCATCGACGACCTCGCGGGACTGTCGCGCACCAATCCGCTGATGGCGGCGGCGCTCGCGGCGCTGCTGTTCTCGCTCGCCGGCATTCCGCCGCTCGCCGGCTTCTTCGCCAAGTGGTACGTCTTCTCGGCGGCCATCGAGGCCAAGCTCTACACGCTGGCTGTCATCGGCGTGCTGTCGAGCGTGGTCGGCTGCTACTACTATCTGCGCATCGTGAAGCTGATGTATTTCGACGAGCCGGCGCCGGCCTTCTCGCCGGTGCGGCTGGAGCTGAAGACGGTTCTGGTGGCCTCCGCCCTGTTCAATACCTTCTTCGTCCTCTATCCGGCGCCGCTCGTCGCGGCCGCGGCCGCTGCGGCGCGCTCGCTCTTCTGAGCCGGATGACCGAACTGTTGCGGCTCATGCCGCGTATCGGGAGGGTCGGTCTTGTCCCGGCCTTTCGCCGCTTATAGGACTGCCGCCTGGACGGCTTGCCGGCCCGGCGACGACCGTTGCGTGCCATCCGCCCGTATTGACGACCCAAGAAGCAGAGTTCCGTGCTGACCCTTTCCGACACCGCCGCGGCGGCTGGCTATCACCTCCTCCATCTGACCGAAGTCGGTTCGACCAACGCCGAGGCGTTGGCGCGCGGGGCGGCCGGCGAGGTCAGGCCGACCTGGGTCGTCGCCGACCGGCAGGTGGCGGGCAGGGGGCGGCGCGGGCGCGACTGGGCGGGCTTCGAGGGCAATCTCTTCGCGACGCTGCTCCTGACCGATCCCGCTCCGGCGCCGCGTATTGCCGAACTGTGCTTCGTCACCGCGCTGGCGCTGGACGATGCGCTGCTGACCCTCGCGCCGGATCTGGAGGCGCGCTTCAAGGTGAAGTGGCCGAACGATGCGCTGCTCGACGGCGCCAAGGTATCGGGCACCCTGATCGAGGCGACGACGCGCGGCTCGGCCACGCAGGTCGCCATCGGCATCGGCGTCAACATCACGCGCCATCCCGAGGGCATGCCCTACCCGACGATATCCCTGCAGGCCGCCGGCATCGACGTGACGCGCGACGCCGTCTTCGCCGCGCTCAGCCGCTCCATGGTCACCGCGCTCGCCATATGGCGGCGGGGTGACGGTTTCAACGCGATCCGCGCCGGGTGGATCGCCCGTGCGCACAATCTGGGAGGCCATCTGGTGGTGAGGACCGACGACCGGCGGATCGAGGGGATTTTCGTGGGGCTGGACCCGCAGGGGCGGCTGCTCCTCGACACGCCGGACGGGCGCGAGGCGGTGACGGTCGGCGAGGTCGTGCCGACCCTGCCGGCGACGGTGCACTGACATGCCGAAGCGCGTCCCCCACGGTCCCGCCGAGGAACTGGTCTTCTGCCCGCTCGGCGGAGTCGGCGAGATCGGCATGAACTTCTCGCTCTACGGCTTCGGCTCGCCGGCGAAGAAAGACTGGATCGCCGTCGATTGCGGCGTCGCCTTCGCAGGCCTCGACCTGCCGGGCATCGACCTGATCATGCCGGACCCGCGCTTCATCGCCGGGGAGAAGAAGCGGCTGCGCGCGCTCATCATCACCCACGCGCACGAGGACCATATCGGCGCGGTTGCGGACCTCTGGCCGCGCCTCGGCTGCCCGGTCTATCTGACGCCCTTCGCGGCCGCCATGCTCGAGGCCAAGCGCCTGTCGGAGGCCGGCGCGCCGAAGATGCCGATCCACATCATCCGGCCAGGCCAGCAGATCGACCTCGGGCCGTTCTCCTTCGAGATGATCGCCGTCGCCCATTCGATCCCCGAGGCGACCTCGCTCGCCATCCGCACGCCGCTGGGGCTCGTCATTCATACGGGCGACTGGAAGATCGATCCGACACCGGTGCTCGGCGACGTCACCGACGAGGCCCGCTTCCGGGCGCTCGGCGACGAGGGCGTGCTCGCCATGATCGGCGATTCCACCAATGCCATCCGCGAGGGCATCTCGCCCTCCGAGCGGGAGGTGGCCTCGGAGCTCGAGAAGATCATCCGCGCCGCGAAGGGCAGGGTTGCGGTGACCACCTTCGCCTCCAACGCCGGACGCATCCGCTCGGTGGCGGAAGCCGCCATGCGCTGCGACAGGCAGGTGGTGCTGGTCGGCCGCGCCATGGAGCGCGTCATCGGCATCGCCCGCGAGCAGGGCATGCTGGAGGGCATTCCGCCCTTCGTCGGCGCCGAATCCTATGGCTACATCCCGCGCGACAAGATGGTGGCGGTGCTCACCGGCAGCCAGGGTGAGCCGCGCGCGGCGCTGGCCCGCATCGCCAACGACGATCATCCGGAGGTGACGCTGACCCCTGGCGACACGGTCGTCTTCTCCTCGCGCACCATCCCCGGCAACGAGAAGGCCGTCGGCGCGATCATCAACAACCTGATCAAGCAGGGCGTGAAGATCATCACCGACCGCGACGGGCTGGTGCATGTCTCCGGCCATCCGCGCCGCGGCGAGATGGAGCAGATGTATTCCTGGGTCAGGCCGAAGATCGCCATCCCGGTCCACGGCGAGGCCTATCACATGGCCGAACACGCCGCGCTGGCGAAGCGCATGGGCGTCAAGGATGTCATCCTCGCCAATGACGGCGACATGGTGCGGCTCGCGCCCGGCGAGCCGGACGTTGTCGACACCGTGCCGGCGCAGCGGCTCTTCAAGGACGGATCGCTGCTGATCGAGGAGGCGGCGCGGGTCGTTCCCGAGCGCCGGCGCCTGTCGTTTGCCGGCATCGTCTCGGTCGCCATCGCGCTGGACGACCGCGGACAGATCGTCGGCGACATCCAGATGGACATGGCCGGCGTGCCCGAACAGGACGCGACGGGCGAGGATCTCGCCGAACTCGTCGAGGAAACGGTCATCGATTGCGTCGAAGGTCTGCCCAAGGCCCGCCGCCGCGATCCGGATGCGGTGGCCGAAAGCGTCACCCGCGCCATCCGCGGCACTCTCAACGGCAAGTGGGGCAAAAAGCCGATGTGCCACGTGCTGGTGCTGACGGTATAAGACGGCATGAGGAACGGGGCGGTCGGCAGTCGGTATGACCGCGGCGTCCAGGGTTCCGACTGCCGATTGCCCATCGCCGACTGCCGAGCGGAGCCTTTCATGATCGGACGCCTCAACCACGTCGCCATCGCCGTCCGCGACATCGAGAAGGCGAGCGCGCTCTACCGCGACACGCTGGGAGCGAAGGTCACGCCGCCGGTCGACCAGCCGGCCCATGGCGTCACCGTCGTCTTCGTCGAACTGCCCAACACCAAGATCGAATTCCTGCAGCCGCTCGGCGCCGACAGCCCGATCGCGAAATTCCTCGACAAGAACCCGGACGGCGGCATCCACCACGTCTGCTACGAGGTCGACGACATCATCGCCGCGCGCGATCATCTGAAAGCCTGCGGCGCGCGTATCCTGGGGGATGGCGAGCCGAAGATCGGCGCGCACGACAAGCCGGTGCTGTTCCTGCACCCGAAGGACTTCAACGGAACGCTGGTGGAACTGGAACAGGCATGAGCATTGCGGCCGCCGTCGCCATCTATTTCATCATCTGGTGGCTGACCCTGTTCGCCATCCTGCCCTTCGGCGTGCGTTCGCAGGTCGAGGCTGGGGCCGTCATCCCCGGCAGCGAGCCCGGGGCGCCGCACCGGACCGCCATGCTGCGGAACGTGATCTGGACGACCATCGTCGCCGCCATCCTGTTCGGCCTCTATTATGCGAACTATACACTCGGGATCATCACCCTCGACGACGTCCCCTTCCTGCCCCGGGCCGTCATCCACTGACCCCAAGCGGCCGGACCTGTATGCTGCAATGCAGCGCAAGATCGGGTCAGTATTCTTCCGGAAGGGTGTTTTTGCACTTTTTTTCGCCACCCCATGCCCAAGTTGGTGACAAAACATTTTCTGTCGTCTAGCGTCTCCTTGCTGCAAGAAAGAAACCGTCCGCTCGCGAAGGTGGAAAGGTTTCATGGCTCAGGTCTTGGGAGGAAGACCCCCTGGGGCGGAGGTTCGGGAGAGCCCTCGTCACGGGATACAAAACAGAAGACGGCTGGCGCGATCTCCGCGACGCTGAACTTCGAACGCATGGCCTAGAGGAGGCGGGATCCCTGATCCCGCCTTTCCTTTTTCTGGCGGTCCGTCATCTCCCGGCACGCAGCCGAGCCGACGGCGTTCCAGGCATCGCGTCGCCGGGACCCTGGATTTTCGGGCCGCCGACTTGCTTCCGCCGTCAAAAACGGGTCAATTCCGCCTCCCGCGCTGCCGAAGGCGTCGCGCCCTCATGCCACCGCCGTTCCGAGGTCTTCGATGCGTCTCTCCCGCTATTTTCTGCCCATCCTGCGCGAGACGCCCAAGGAAGCCGAGATCGTCTCCCACCGCCTGATGCTGCGCGCCGGCATGGTGCGGCAGGAGAGCGCCGGCATCTATGCCTGGCTGCCGCTCGGCCTGAGGGTGCTGAACAAGGTGCAGCAGATCGTGCGCGAGGAGCAGAACCGCTCCGGCGCTATCGAGCTCCTGATGCCGACCATCCAGTCGGCCGATCTGTGGCGCGAGAGCGGGCGCTACGACGCCTATGGCAAGGAGATGCTGCGGATCCGCGACCGGCACGACCGCGAGATGCTGTTCGGGCCGACCAACGAGGAGATGATCACCGAGATCTTCCGGGCCTATGTGAAGAGCTACAAGGACCTGCCGCTCAACCTCTACCACCTGCAGTGGAAGTTTCGCGACGAGGTGAGGCCCCGCTTCGGCACCATGCGGTCGCGCGAGTTCCTGATGAAGGACGCCTATTCCTTCGACCTCGACAAGGAGGGTGCGGTCCACGCCTACAACAAGATGTTCGTCGCCTATCTGCGCACCTTCGAGCGGCTCGGCCTGAAGTCGATCCCGATGCGCGCCGACACCGGCCCGATCGGCGGCGACCTCAGCCACGAGTTCATCATCCTCGCCGAGACCGGCGAGAGCCAGGTCTATTGCCACAGGGACTATCTCGACTTCGCCGTGCCGCCGGCCGACACCAATTTCGACGATGTCGATGGCATTAAGGCGACGGTGGCGAAGTGGACCTCGCTCTATGCCGCCACCGACGAGATGCATGACGCAGCCGCCTATGACGCGATCCCCGAGGCCTCGCGCGTTTCGGCCCGCGGCATCGAGGTCGGCCACATCTTCTATTTCGGCACCAAGTACTCCGACCCCATGGGAGCGACGGTGCAGGGGCCCGACGGCAAGCCGGTGCCCGTCCACATGGGCTCCTACGGCATTGGCCCGACCCGCGTGGTCGCCGCCATCATCGAGGCCTGCCACGACGAGGCCGGCATCAAGTGGCCGGCGGCGGTCGCGCCGTTCACGGTGTCCGTCATGAACCTGAAGCAGGGCGACAGCGCCTGCGACGCCGCCTGCGAGGAACTCTACCGCACGCTCTCCGCCAAGGGCGTCGATGTGCTCTACGACGACCGCGACGACCGGCCGGGCGCCAAGTTCGCCACCGCCGACCTGATCGGCATCCCCTACCAGGTGATGATCGGTCCGCGCGGCCTCGCCGAGGGCAAGGTGGAACTGAAGCTGCGCGCCACGGGCGATCGCGAACTGCTGAGCCCGGCCGATGTGGTGGCGCGGGTCACGGGGGCCTGAGGCGTGGCGACCGGCGGGGTGGAGATCAGGCCTGTCGGCCCCGCCGATTCCGGCCTGTTCGCGCGCGTCGCCCCGGATGTCTTCGACGGCCCTTTCGTGCCTGCCCGGCTCGCGGCCTATCTCGCCGCTCCCGGTCACCTGATGGTGCTCGCCATCAGGGACGGTGCGGTGGTGGGGCAGGTCGGGGCGGTGATCCACCGGCATCCCGATATGGCGACGGAACTCTACATCGACAATCTCGGCGTGACGCCCGCGCTTCACCGCCATGGGATCGGCCGGCGGCTGGTCGAGGCGGTGATGGAGATCGGGCGAGAGCAGGGCTGCGCCGAGGCGTGGGTCGCGACCGAGACCGGCAACCGCGCCGCGCGGGGGCTGTACCGGCGGCTCGGACCGAAGGAGGAGGCCGCCGTGGCCTTCTATCTCTACGATCTCTGAGCCGGCATGAGGACGGTGGCAGGCGTCCGGTCACAAGCCGGGCAGGGCCGCCATGGCTTGCACCGGCCGGCCGATGTCCCATCTGACCGAGGAGCGGGGACGACCCCGCGCTTCCCGACAATCCCGCGGGTGGGGACGACCCTGTCCTGACGGAGGGCCGCCATGGCCTGGATCACCCTGTTCGTCGCCGGCCTGTTCGAGATCGGCTGGGCCATCGGACTGAAATACACCGACGGCTTCACGCGACCCCTGCCGACCGTCCTCACCATCGCCAGCATGATCGTCAGCATCGGCCTTCTCGGCCTCGCGCTGAAGACGCTTCCGGTCGGCACCGCCTATGCGATCTGGACCGGCATCGGGACCGTAGGCACGGTGGCGCTCGGCATTGTGCTGCTCGGCGAGAGCGTCAATGCGCTCAGGCTCGCCTGCATCGGACTGATCGTTGCCGGCATTCTCGGGCTGAAGGTCGTTTCGCCGGAATGATGAGTCGGACGAATCACTTGGCAGGGAATGCTGAGGGAGTGATTCCGCTGCGTCACATGTTGATTCAGCGGGTGCCCGCGGCTGGGCGGCCTGCGGAACAGAGTCGGCAAGCCGCGCCAAGCCATTGATCGTCAATCGCAATCGTCAGGCGAGCGTGAACGCCTCGTGGATGGCGCTCTTCACGCCGCCGCCCATCTGCGGACCGCCGCCTGCGACGTAGATGGCATCGCCGATGGCGACCGCCCCCATGCCGTGGCGCGGGGTGAGCATGGGGGCGTAGGCCTCCCATTTGTCGGCGACCGGGTCATAGGCCTCGTTCTGGCCATAGACGCGGTTCCAGCCCTCGCCGCCCATGCAGAAGATCTTGCCGCGATAGAGCACGGCGCCGTGGCCGGAGCGGGCGGTGGGCATGTGGTTGCGCGCCGTCCACTTGTCCTCCTTCGGATCATAGACGTGATGGAGGACGGAGTTGGTGTGGAAACTGTCGACGCGCCCGCCGATGAGATGGATGAGGCCGTTCAGGGCGACGATGCCGGTATGGTCGCGGCCGAGCGGCATGGGGGCGAGCTTCGTCCAGCGGTCGTCCTTCGGGTCATAGACCAGGTGCCAGTCGATCGACTTGCGATTGGCGAAGGTGGTGCCGACGGCGCCGCCGATGGCATGGATGCGCTCGCCCATATTGACGCAGGCGATGGCGCCGCAGGCCTCAGGGAGGGGGCGGATCGCTGTCCACCGGTCGCCGTCGGCGCCCCAGACGAAGCACTCGGCATGGGGCGTGCGGTTCTGCTCGATGAAGCCGCCGATGGCATAGAGCTTCGTGCCGGAGACAGCGACGCCGACATGGTTGGCACCGCGCGGCACCTCGGCGGCGGCGATCCAGCTGTTCGCGGCGGGATCGTAGACATGGTGATAGGGGCGGTCGACCCGCTGCTCGGCATAGCCGCCGACGAGGTGCATGCGCCCCTCGCGGCCGACCGCCCAGGCCATTTCGGTGCGCGGGATGGGGAGGGGCGCCCGCGGCGTCCAGCGGCCGGGATGGGCGGCCATGGGGACCGGGCTCGCCGAATAGACCTGGCTGTGATGGATGTCGGGGATATCGACGCGGCCGGGGGCGTTGAGCCGCTCGAACTGGCCGTCGCGGTGGGGATGATGCGGGCCGTGCTGGGAATGCTGCGTCTGGGCGAGGGCAGCGCCTGACAGGGTGGCAAGGCCGCCGGAGAGCATCAGGCGTCGGGAGGGATGGGTCATCGCGATCACCGTGTCTGAGGACGATGGCGTGGAAGCTAGCGCGCCGGCGGCGCAGGGCAACGCCGGTGGTGGCCTAGACCGCTGACGGCGTCCGCCATCGATGACGACTTGCATTCGACGCCGCCTGCGCCAAATTCAGCCCATGACGCAGAAGAATCCCATCGCCCCCGGCACCGGCGGGGCCACCACTCCGGCAGGACGCGGCACCGGCGGAGTGTCCGTGTCCGGCGCGGCCGATATCTCCGCCTTCCTGAAGACGGCGGCCGCAGTCGGCCCGCCGAAGGTGCCCGGCGAGCGCGGGCGCCTCGTCTTCGCCCTGGATGCGACCGCAAGCCGCGAGCCGACCTGGGGCATGGCCCAGGAGATCACCGGCCAGATGTTCACGGAGGCCGCGAAGGTCGGCACGCTGGACATCCAGCTCGTCTTCTTCCGTGGCATGGGCGAATGCCGTTCTTCGGGCTGGGTGGCCGATGCCGCGCGCCTGAAGGATCTCATGCGCAAGGTCTCCTGCATCGGCGGCCAGACGCAGATCGGCCGCATCCTGTCGCATGCTGCGGAGGAGGCGGGCGCGCGCCGCATCCACGCCGTCGTCTATGTGGGCGATGCCATGGAGGAGAGTCTCGACGACCTCTGCGGCAAGGCGGGCCGCCTCGCCATGGCCAAGGTGCCGGTCTTCACCTTTCTGGAGGGCGGCGATCCGGTGGCCGAGCATGCCTATCGCGAGATCGCAAGGATCACGCGGGGCGCCTTCGCCCGGTTCGACCCCGGCGCAGCCTCGCAATTGGCGGAACTCCTCAAGGCGGTCGCGGCCTTTGCCTCCGGTGGCCGGCTGGCGCTGGCGGATGCGGCGAAAGGCTCGCGCGGCGCGCAACTCCTGCTCGGGCAGATGGGTTAGGGTGCCATGCTCCCGCGTTTTCTTCACGCGAACCGGTGCCCAACTCGCTCGAAAACGCTATAGACGCGACCCATGACCTATTTCATCGCGGGCCTGATCGCGCTCATTGTCTTTTCGGGCGCCCTCAACCAGATCCTGGGCGCCAATCCCAAATGGCTGTCGAACCAGATGAAGAAGGTGGGCGGCGTCGCCGCAATCGCCTTCGGGCTGTTCCTTCTGGCGCGCGGGCGCTGGGAGATGGCCTTGCCCGCCTTTCTGGCCGGCGCGACGCTGCTCGGCCTCGTGCCGGGGCAGGCCATGCTGTCGGGATGGGGGCAGGCGGGACAGAAGACGCCCAGCCAGTCGTCGACGGTCAGGTCGCGCTTCGTCGAGATGGTGCTCGATATCGATACCGGGCACATGACCGGCCGGATCCTTGCCGGCTCGCTCGCCGGCCAGGCGCTGGAGCAGATCCCGGTGCCGCGGCTGATCCAGGCCTTCGCCGAGATCGACGCGGAAAGCGCGCAGCTACTCGAGGCTTATCTTGACCGCCGGGAGCCCGGCTGGCGTGAACACGGAAATGGCTATGCGGGTGCGGGGCAGGGCGGCCCGGCGGCTTCGAGCGCCATGACCGAGGAGGAGGCCTACCAGATCCTTGGCCTTCAGCCCGGGGCGGACGAGGAGGCCATCCGCGGCGCGCATCGCGCGCTGATGAAGAAGCTGCACCCCGACCAGGGCGGCTCGACGTGGCTCGCCTCGCGTGTCAACCAGGCCAAGGACACCCTCCTGGATCGTCATCGCCGGAACTCCTGAAACACGTGTCATCCGGATGAGGCCGGTCCGTCAGTTGCGGACCGGGATGCAGTCGAAGTCCTGGGCCTTGAGGGCACGGCAGGCGGCGTCCGCGCCCGGCCTGTCGAAACCGGCGAAACGGGCGCGCACCAGCGTCATGCCGCGGGCCTCGACCTTCTCCGTGTAGGGATCGGCGGCGCCGAGCTGGCGGCCGGAGGCCTCGCGCGCTTCCTTGAGCGTGTCCTGCGCCGCGCCCTCGGTAGGGAAGGCGCCGATCTGGATCGACCATTCGCCGCGCCGGCGCGGAGCGGCCTCGGCGACGGGAGCGCTGCCGGGAGAGGCCATCTGCACGGGCCGCGGGGCGACCGAGGCGGTGGTCAGCTGCGAGGCGTTGATCGTGCCCAGCACGCCTGGGCGCGGATTGGGGTTGCCGGGTGCGATAGCCGGACGCGAGGCGGCGGATGAGAGCATCGCCGCGGCAGCCGGAGGCGGCGCCACCTCGGCCTGGATCACCTGCCGGTGCGGCTGGGCGTTGGCGGTGACGGGGGCTGCGGCCGAAGCGCCGGTGGAAGCGCCGCCGCGGGTCTGGCCGGCGGTGATGACGGCGGCGGCCATCGGAGTGATCGGCATGGGGGCTGCGACCGGCTGGCGGCGGCCCGGCACGGGCACCTGGGCGGCAACCGCGATACGGGTCTGCGGCCGCGCGGGTTCGGCGGCGCGGGCGATCATCGGGGCGGTGCGGGCGCCGGCATAGGCGCGCGGGAAGTTGGCATCGACCAGCTGCCGCATGCGGGCGTCGCGGGCGCCGCCGGTGCGGCCACCCATCACCACGGCGACGATCTGGCGCTGGCCGCGGCGGGCGGAGGTCAGCAGGTTGAAGCCGGAGGCGCGGATATAGCCCGTCTTGATGCCGTCGACGCCCTCGACGCGGCCGAGAAGGCGGTTGTGGTTGCGGAAGTTCACGCCGCGATAGGCGAAGGAATAGGTCTGGAAGTAGCGGAAATAGGTGGGATAGTGATCCTGGATGGCGCGTCCGAGGGTGGCGAGGTCGCGCGCCGTGGTGATCTGTTCGGCGTCGGGCAGGCCCGAGGCGTTGCGGAACGTCGTGCGGCTCATGCCGATGGCGCGGGCCTTGCGGGTCATGAGCTGGCCGAAGGCCTCTTCCGACCCGGAGATGTTCTCGGCGATAACGACGGCGACGTCGTTGGCCGACTTGGTGACGAGGGCGCGGATCGCCTCCTCGACGGTGATGGTGGAGCCGGGGCGCACGCCGATCTTCGAGGGCGGCTGGCTGGCGGCTTCCGTCGAGACGCGCAGCGGCGACTGCAGGGAGAAGCGGCCGGCTTCGATCTGCTCGAACAGCAGATAGAGCGTCATCACCTTGGTGACGGAGGCGGGAAAGCGATGGGCGTCGGCCGCCTCGGCATGGAGGGTCTGGCCGGTCTTGGCGTCGATGACGATGGCGGAATAGGCGGGCGCATAGCCGCCGTAGCGGCGGGGGCGGGCCTCGGCCTCACCCATTGCGGCGATGCCGATCACCGCAGCCGTTGCGACCGCCGCGAGCCTGAGGGCCGTGCGGCTCCACGCCACGCAGCCGGCGTCGTCGATCCTCGCCATTACGCCACCCCTGAACTCACCACGAGCGTCCGGGAGCCTTCTGGCGACCGGTCCGCAATCCCGTCCCTGGCGCACCGGGCAGGACTGCATCGACCGGATCTCGCAACCGACGGTCCCGAAGGACCGCCGGCGACGCGACACCACACTCGGCGATACGCAGCCGTACTCGGCACTGCGGTCCCCGAAGTCATGGGAACCGTTGACAAGCACGGTAAGCGTTTGCGGTTGCCAGGAAGTTAAGCACCGATTCGTCGGGCGATTCGGGGTGAGGCGAACCGCGTCGGCATCCCCCGAGCGACGGATGCTGCAGTGCGAAAGGTTAATTGACGCAGTGCAGCATTTCCGGTAATTTGCGTCTGCGTGAGTGGCTGAAAGGCCCGCGCCAGGAAATGCCGGTTGGAAGACCCATCGCGAGGAGAGCGGCCATGGCCCAGAATTTCGAAGACGTGCAGAAGCTCGGCAAGGACAATCTCGACAGCGCCGTCAAGGCCATGACGGTTCTGACCAAGGGCTATCAGGCGATCGCCGCCGAGATGGTCGACTATTCGAAGAAGTCCTTCGAGGAAGGTTCCGCGACGATCGAGAAGATCGCCGCCGTGAAGAGCCTCGACAAGGTGATCGAGGTCCAGTCCGACTATGCGAAGGCCGCCTACGAGGCTGCCGTCGCCCGTGCCACGAAGATCGGCGAGCTCTACACCGACCTCTTCAAGGAGGCGTTCAAGCCCTACGAGGCCGCCTTCGGCAAGTTCGCCCCGGCGAAGTAAGACCTTCAGGGTCCTGTCCAGACGTTCAAAGGCCCGGTGCAGCGCACCGGGCCTTTTTCGTGCGTGAGGCGGGTCCCGACTACTGCGTGAGGCGCAACTGGCCGATCTCGGCGGCAATGCGCTGGAACACCGGTACGAGTTCCGAGGCGGAACGGACGTCGTAGTACATCGACGTCTCGCTGGCGCAGCGGCGCAGCAGCGCGGCGTCGCCATCGATGACGCGGATCGTGTAGAGGCGGATGCCGTTCGTCTTGGTGTTGGTGCAGGCAAGGTCCGTCCGCGCATCGATGGAGGTGCCGTTGGTCGTCCAGCGGTTCTGCGTGTTGTTGCCATCGGTGAGCAGGATGATGATCCGCTCGAGGTCGGGCTCGGTCGCGAGGGTTCGCGCGGTGGTGAGCGGCGCGTTGGCGTTGAGCATGTGCATGCCCCACACGAGGCCGATGGTCACGTTGGTATTGCCGGCAGGCGACATGGCATCGACCTTGGCCTTGAGGGCCGTCCAGTCGGTCGACAGCGGCATGATCGACGTCAGATTGGAGTTGGTGCAGTTGCGCGCCGGGAAGAGGGTCGCGGCAACCGCGGTCGTCGGCGTGGTGTTGGCGACGTCATGGCTCTGGTCCCGGTCGGCCACGCAGCCCGTCCAGGAATTCGCCGTGATGCTGGTGCCCGCATAGGTGAGCCAGCTCTGGTTCTTGTAGGTCGTGCCGATCCGGACCTGCACGTCGAAGGGCACGATGCCGATGCGGATGGCGTCGGGCTTGTTGGACACCAGCGCCATGGTGTCGATGAGGTTCTTGGCGGCCGTCCTCAGCGCGGTCATCTTGCCGGAGCTCGACATCGAGCCCGTGTTGTCGAGGACGAGGACCAGATCGATCTTCTTGGTGCGCCAGGCGGCGCCGGCGGTGCCGCGGATCGACAGGTCGGTGTTGACGAGCAGCCCGGGAACCATGGAATTGAGGTTGCCGCTGCCGGTGACGCGGACGTTGCTGTTGTCGACCGTCGCGGAGACCGTGACGTTCAGCAGGTCCGACGGATTGATGTTGCCGAGAACGATGGCGCGTGCGGCGGCACTGAGGTCGGCCGGTGACTTGCCATCGGCCACGAGGCGGGCGACGAACAGGGCGGCGGCGTCGAGGGCGGCCTGGAGGCGCGCCTGCTGCTGGCTCATGCGGCTGAGATCGATCGCCGCGACGATCATCATCATGACGGGATAGATGGCGACGGCGAAGAGAACGGCGATGGCTCCGCGCCTGTCCCTGCCGAATGAAAGGATTTTGTTCCACATGAGTGGCGACCCCCAGAACTGCGACCGGGATCGAGAATAGAGGTCAGCCGATAAGCATTTGGAATCGCACGTGATTCAATTGTTTTAGTGTCTTAAGGAAAGAATTGACCGATCATTTACCAACAAATCGCCGATTTCGCTGACGGCGCAACGGAAGCTCACCTTCCCCAAAGTCGCGTTAGGTCAGGAGAGCCCGCGTCGCTGACGTAACGTCAGGTTGACGCATCAAACTTTCTCCGACGAGCAGCGTCCGGATGCCGACCTGTCGCAGCCGTAAGACATCTGATGGGACAAAAATCCCGCTTTCGCCGACCACAATGCGGTCGGCAGGAATGCGCGGAGCGAGCCGCTGGGAGGTCTCCAGCGTCACCTCGAAGGTCCTGAGATTGCGGTTATTGATGCCGATGAGCCGCGAGGGAAGGGCGAGCGCCCGGTCGAGTTCGGCGTCGTCATGAACCTCGATGAGCGCGTCCATGCCATAGTCCGCCGCGGCGGCGACAAGGTCGCGCGCCAGCGCATCGTCGACCGAGGCCATGATCACGAGGATGCAGTCGGCCCCCCAGACGCGGGCCTCAGCCACCTGGTAGGTGTCGTGCATGAAGTCCTTGCGCAGTGCCGGCAGCGCGCAGGCGGCGCGGGCGGCGGTGAGGAATTCCGGTGCGCCCTGGAAGGAGGGAGCGTCGGTCAGCACCGAGAGGCAGGTGGCGCCGCCCGCCTCATAGGCGCGGGCAAGCGCCGGCGGATCGAAATCGGGACGGATCAGCCCCTTGGACGGGCTCGCCTTCTTGATCTCGGCAATGAGGGCGGTGCCGCCGGCGGCAAGCCTTGCGTCTATCGCGCCGGCAAAGGGCCTGACGGGCGGTGCTGACCGCGCGGCGGCATCAACCACGGAGAAGGGTCGCTCGCGCTTCGCCGCGGCGATCTCCTCCCGCTTGTAGGCCTCGATCGCCTTCAGGATATCCGCCATGGGATCAGGCCGCGCCGGAGATGGCAACGAGGCGGTCGAGCGTCTTCGCCGCAGCGCCGGTGTCGAGCGAGGCCTCAGCCATGGCGAAGCCGTCGGGCAGCGTCGCGGCCTTGCCGGAGACGACGAGGGCGGCTGCGGCATTGAGGGCGGCGACATCGCGATAGGCGTTGCGGGCGCCGGTGAGGACGGCTCGCAACTGCGCGGCGTTGTGGGCGGCATCGCCGCCCTTGAGATCGCCGGGCTGGCAAAGGCCGAGGCCGACGTCGGAGGGGCTGACCTGGAAGGTCGAGACGCGGCCACCCTTCAGTTCGGCGACGGCGCTGGGGCCGGTGCCGGTCACCTCGTCGAGCCCATCGGAGCCGTGGACGACCCAGGCATGGGTGGAGCCAAGATTGCGCAGCACCTCGGCGAGCGGCGAAACCCAGTGCCCGGAAAAAACGCCGACCATCTGCCGCTTGACGCCGGCCGGATTTGAGAGTGGTCCGAGCAGGTTGAAGATGGTTCGGGTGCCGAGTTCGACGCGCGTCGGGCCGACATGCTTCATCGCGGGGTGATGGGCCGGGGCGAACATGAAGCCGATGCCGGCCTCGCGGATGCAGCGAGAAATCCCCTCGGGGCCGAGGTCGATCTTCACGCCGAGCGCCATCAGGCAGTCGGCGGCGCCGGAGCGGGAGGAGAGGGCGCGGTTGCCGTGCTTGGCGACCGGCACGCCGGCCCCGGCGACGATGAAGGCGGCGCAGGTCGAGATGTTGAGGGAATGGGAGGCGTCGCCACCCGTGCCGACCACGTCGACCGCATCGGCTGGCGCTTCCACCCGCACCATCTTTTCGCGCATGGTGGCGACAGCGGCGGTGATCTCGTCAACGGTCTCGCCGCGCACGCGCAGCGCCATCAGGAAGCCGCCGATCTGCGAGGGCGTGGCATTGCCCGACATGATCTGGTCGAAGGCCGCGGCGGCCTCCTCGCGGGTCAGGGGGGTACCGGTCGCCGCCTTGGCGATCAGGGTCTTGAACTGTTCCATCAGCGGCGTCCCTGGCTGCGGTTCCACTCGGCCGCGAGGTCGAGGAAGGTGGCGATCATGCGGTGGCCGTGCTCCGAGGCGATGCTCTCGGGATGGAACTGCACCCCGTGGACCGGGCGCGAGCGATGCATCAGGCCCTGGATCACGCCGTCCTCGGATTCCGCGGTGATCTCGAGATCGTCAGGCCAGGTGGCGCGGTCGACGGTGAGCGAATGATATCGGGTCGCCTGGAAGTCGCCGTTGATGCCGCGGAAGACGCTACGGCCCGAGTGGCGGATGGTCGACATCTTGCCGTGCATCGGCTTCGGCGCGCGCACCACATGGCCGCCGAAGACCTGGCCCATGGCCTGATGCCCGAGGCAGACGCCGAACATGGGGATCGTCTCCGACGCCTTGCCGATGAGGTCGAGGCAGATGCCGGCTTCGTTCGGCGTGCAGGGGCCGGGCGAGAGCACGATGGCGTCGGGGTCGGAGGCGATCACGGCATCGGCCGTGGTCTTGTCGTTGCGGATGACCTCGACTTCGGGGCGAACGCCGCCGATCTCCTGGCCGCCGATATAGTGGACGAGGTTCCAGGTGAAGCTGTCGTAGTTGTCGATGAGGGTGATCTTCAAAGTAGGAACTCACTCAAGCTCATAGAGCTTTTCCACCAGATCGAGCTCAAATATCTCGCCAGATACAGTCACATTCGCGACCTTCCATACCGCAATGTATCCGGTTCGCTTCATGGCGAGGCCCTCTTGGGTCCGGCCGTCTTTTCCCAGGGGCTTGTCGTTAGTCAATATGGCTTCGCCACCGTTAGCGACCGCTTCGTGCAATTCACGCCACTGCTTTGAATCGTAATAGCCGGGATCGCGATATCGCAGGCCTGTGAGCCAGTGCCGGTGAATGCATGGAAGTGCCTTGTCATCGACGGTCGCGAACCAAGAACCTCGGCGTCCTAGCGCCTTTTTGCGCGGGAGCTTCTTGTGTGGGGCGTGGTTCACTGGCCCCTCCCGACCCGGGCCGCCGTCTTCACCGCCTCGTCGGCGGCGTGAACGAGGGCTCTCGCCTTGTTGACGCACTCGGCCTGTTCCATGGCGTTGACGCTGTCGGCAACGATGCCGGCGCCGGCCTGCACATACATCTGCCCGTCCTTGACCACTGCCGTGCGCAGCACGATGCAGGTGTCCATGGCGCCGGTGGCGGAGAAGTAGCCGACACAGCCGGCATAGATGCCGCGCTTTTCCTTCTCCAGCTCGTCGATGATCTGCATGGCGCGCACCTTCGGCGCGCCGGAGACCGTGCCGGCCGGAAATCCCGCGGCGAGGGCGTCGATCAGGTCGTGCTTCGGATCGAGCTCGCCCTCGACGTTGGAGACGATATGCATGACGTGGGAATAGTGCTCGAGGAAGAACTTGTCGGTGACTTCCACCGTGCCGATCTTTGCCACGCGCCCGACGTCGTTGCGGCCAAGATCCAGCAGCATGAGGTGCTCGGAGCGCTCCTTCGGGTCGGCGAGAAGCTCCTCGCCGAGGCGCTTGTCCTCGGCCGGCGTCGCGCCGCGCGGGCGGGTGCCGGCGATCGGCTTGATGGTGACGCGACCGTCGCGCACGCGGACGAGGATTTCCGGAGACGACCCGGCCACCGAGAAGCCGTCGAAGGCGAGATAATAGAGGAAGGGCGAGGGGTTCACCCGCCGCAGCGCCCGGTAGAGCGAGAAGGGCGGCAGGGTGAAGGGCGTCGAGAAGCGCTGCGACAGCACGACCTGGAAGATGTCTCCGGCGGCGATGTAGTCCTTGGCCCGGTCGACCATGGCGGAGTAGCCCGCCTCCGAGGTGTTGGAGACGAGGCCGGCCATGATCTCGGCGTGATCGGGCAGGGGCGTCTGCTTGTCGAGCGGGCTGTCGAGGGCGTCGACCACCGCCACCAGCCTGTCGACGGCGCGCTCATAGGCCTGCTTGGCGGTCTGCCCGGACTGCGGCCGCACCGGCGTCACGACGGTGATCTGGTCCTTTACCGCGTCGAAGACGAGGACGACGGTCGGGCGGATGAACAGCGCGTCGGCAAGGCCGAGCGGGTCGGGCGGCACGTTCGGCAGGTGCTCCATCTGCCGGACCATGTCGTAGCCGAGATAGCCGAAGACGCCGGCCGCCATAGGCGGCAGCTTCTCGGGGATATCGATGCGGCTGTCGGCGAGCAGCTTGCGCAACTCGGTCAGCGGCGCGTCGGGGAGCGGCGTGAAGGCGTTGCGGTCGGCGCCGGGCCGACGGTTGATCTCGGCCACCGATCCGCGGCAGCGCCAGATGAGGTCCGGCTCCATGCCGAGCACGGAATAGCGCCCCTTGATGGCGCCGCCCTCGACGGATTCGAGCAGGAAAGCGTTGGTCTTGGCGCCGGCGATCTTCAGATAGGCGGAAACCGGCGTCTCGAGATCGGAGACGAGCGTCGTCCACACCACCTGCGGCTGTCCCGCAGCGTGGAGGGGCTGGAAGGCCTCGAAGGCCGGCTCGATCTGCATGACGTCCTCGTGGTCGCTCCCGACCTACCTGGCGTCGGCGGAGCCGCCGACCGCCCGGTTGAGCAGGGTGCGGTTGACGGTGGTGCCGAAGTCGCGCTGGAGGCGGGCGATATATTGCGCGAGGACATCGTCCTCGATCGATTGCGAGAGCTGGTCGCGGGTGCGCTGGTCGAGGCTCGCATCCGCCGGCAGGGCGACCTCTGTCGTCACGAAGACGACGCGGTCGATGCCGTCGGCCGCGGGCGCATTGGCCGCCTGGCCCTTCGCCGTGGCGAAGAGCATCTGCACGGTGCTGGCACCCCAGACGCCGTCGGTGGTGGTGCGCTTCAGGGCCGGGGTGGTCTTCACCTCGAGGTTCAGCGGCTGGGCGAGTTCCGCCAGCGTCCGGCCCTCGCGCAGGGCGGTCGCCATGACGTCGGCGGCCTTGCCGATGCGCACCTTCACCTCGTCCTCGCGCCATCGGGCCTCGACCTGGGGCCTGACCTCGTCGAGCGTGCGGTCGCGCGCCGGGGTGATGGCGGCGACCTCGTACCAGATCCAGAGACCCGACTGGCGGTTGTTGACCGGCTCGTTCTCGAGGCCGACTTCGGCGCGGAAGGCGGTGGGCAGGAATTCGGACGCGCCGGGCAGGTTGAGCTGCACCTCCGAGGGGTCGCGACCCTGGACGTCGATGGCGTCGACCGTGGTGACGGAGACGCCGACCTTGGCGGCGATGTCGGTCAGCGGCAGGCCGGAGGAGCGCTCCTTCTCGATCCGGTCATGCAGGTCGTTGACGGCGCTGCGGGCCATGGTGGTGGCGATGGTCATGCGCGCCTGCTCGCGCGCCTGACCCTCGTTGAACGGCTCGATCGCCGTCACCTTGAGGAGGACCGTGCCGAAGCGGCCGCGCACCGGTTCGCTCACCGCGCCCTCGGCGAGGGCGAAGGCGGCGTCGCGCACCGCCGGATCGGCGATCTGGGCGCGCGACAGGTTGCCAAGCGCCAGATCCGCCGGGGTGACGTTGCGCTCCTTGGCGAGGTCCTCGAAAGAGAGGCCCTCCTTCAGGCGCTTTGCCGCCGCCTCGGCCTCCTCGGGTGTCGGGAACGTCAGTTGCTGAATGGCGCGGCGCTCGGAGGTCTCGCGCAGGCGGGCGACCTCCTCGTCGAGCTGTGCGTCCGGCACCTGCTGGAAGCCGATCTGATCCTGAGGGGAAAGAGACAGCACCACCAGCTTGCGGAACTCGGGGCCGCGGAACGCGACCTTGTTGGCCTCGAAATAGGCCTGAAGCGTGCCGGCGTCCGGCGCGGGGACGTCGCCGGCCTGGGCCGCGCCGATCACCACGTACTGGGCCTGACGCGTCTCGTTCTGGAACCGGGTCATGGCGTCGATGAGCACCTGCGGCGTTCCGAGCCTGTCGGAGACGGCGCCGGCGATCTGCTGGCGCACGGCGAGGCGACGCTCGAGATCGATATAGGCCTGCTCGTTGTAGCCGTTCTGGCGCAGCACCTCCTGGAAGGCGCCGCGGTCGAACTGGCCCGTGGGGCCGCGGAAGGCGGGCGTCGAGACGATGCGGGTGCGGATGGTGTCGTCGTCGATGCCGAGGCCGAGCTGACGACCGCGCTCGTCCAGCGTCGCCTCGGTGACAAGCTGGTTGAGGACGCGCTGATCGACGCCGAACTGGCGCGCCTGGTCGGGGGTCAGGCCGCGGCCGACCATGCGGCCGAGATTCTGGACCTCGCGGTTATAGGCCGTCTGGAACGTCTGGACGTTGATCTGGGTGTCGCCGACGGTCGCCACCGTCGTGGCCGTGCCGCCGCGGAAGATGTCACCGATGCCCCAGACGGCGAAGGACAGCACCAGCACCGCCATGAGGGCGATGAGGACGAAGCGGGCGAAGCCCTTCTCGAAGGCGGAGCGAAGGCCGGTCAGCATGCCGGTGGATTCTCCAACGAGCGGCGATGAGGCCGCTGGGGGTCTGAAAAAGTCGGCGGAGCATAGTGAGGGGACCCCAAGGGGGCAAGCATGCCGGGTGGCACGCCTCGGGGGCTTCTGCTAGGCAGCGGCCATCGTGGTCGGATCGCAGTGAAGGAGGGTCTCATGGGCATGCGCCCGCTCGTCGCCGGCAACTGGAAGATGAACGGCAGCCGCTCGGCACTGAAGGAACTCGCCACCATGGCCGAGGGCTTCGACGCCGGCCTGAAGGCCAGGGTCGACCTGATGATCTGCCCGCCCGCGCCGCTGGTCTTCCTCGCGGCGGCCGCGGCCATCGGCACGCGCATCGCCATCGGCGGGCAGGACTGCCACACGGAAGCCTCCGGCGCCTTCACCGGCGAGGTCTCGGCCGAGATGCTGGCGGATGCCGGCGCCAGCGCCGTGATCGTCGGCCATTCCGAACGCCGCCAGTATTTCAGGGAGACCGACGCGCAGGTCGCCGCCAAGGCGACGGCCGCAAACAGGGCAGGGCTCGTCGCCATCGTCTGCGTCGGCGAGACGCGTGAGGAGCGCGAGGCCGGCAAGGCACTGGCCGTCGTCGGCCGGCAGGTGGCGCGGTCCGTGCCCGAGGGAGCGACGCCCGACACGATCGTCGTCGCATATGAGCCGGTCTGGGCGATCGGCACCGGGCTGACGCCGACCGCCGCCGACGTCGCCGAGGTCCATGCGCTGATCCGCAAGAATCTCGTGTCGCGCCACGGCAAGCAGGCCGCCGGCATCCGCATTCTCTATGGAGGCTCGGTGAAGCCGGCCAACGCCAGGGAGCTGATGACCGTGCCGAACGTCGACGGGGCGCTCGTCGGCGGCGCCAGCCTCAAGGCGGCGGATTTCCTCGCCATCGCCGAGGCCTATCGATAGGGTGGGGAGCGTTTCCAACGCGGCCGTCGGCTAGCGTTCAGTTTTCCTTCTTAAAAGGTGTCGGGTCGTTGCCGAAATTGCCGCCGAAAATGCGGCTTCGAAGTGCGACCTGCGCAGCCGTTAGGTAACGCCCCTTGCTCAGCGGTTCCATGCGCCGGCGAGAGTTGGGCCGGCGACCTTGCGCATGGACCAATAGGTCTATTCCAAAATTGAAACGATCGACGAATCTGAGCAGATGCGATTTCGGAAATCCATGAGCTTCAAGCATGGGCCATAGATCTTCAGCTCGTACTGGATACCTTTGCCACCAAACGGTCTGGATAATCGCGAACTCTGCATTTTCCAATCTCGAGAGTTTGGTCATGCCACAAGTTTCGTCCCACATGTAGATCATGCTCTCGTGGATTTGAAAGACATCATCGATCGACAATGGTGGGAGCCATTCGACAAATTTGGCGTAGTCTTTCTCTATAAAGAGATCTTTTGACAGTATTACTCTGAAGCTCGAGCCTAGCGCGTCGTTGGGAAAACGGGCGCTGAGTTCACCTTGTCGCGCCTCCGCCACTTCATCATTTATCAGTGCCGCACATTGTCCAGCGTGGAAGCCGCATAATACCAACGGCCCTCACGACTGACCGATGTGTGCCCAGTCGCGCATGCCGATTGACGTGATGGTCCCTGGCAGCGCGACGAGCCTGTTCCAGGCCTCGCACGACGCCTGGATGATATCGTCGTAGGTCTCGAACACGCGGTTGGAGAGGAAGTTGGCGCGCAGGAACTGCCAGACCTGCTCGACCGGATTCAGCTCCGGCGAGCGCGACGGCAGGAGGATTGGCGTGATGTTCTTCGGCCATT